>NZ_PXNU01000044.1:0-51447 GCF_041300735.1 Phaeobacter sp. SYSU ZJ3003
CCTACGGCTCAGGGAAAGCAACGCCACCCTTCAAGCAAAGTTCAACATCAACAGGGACATCCCCAAAAGCTAGCCAAGGCTCTTTCTGCCGCGCTGTTGGAGCGAGGCATCTGTGAGGCACCGATGTGGATCGGCTGGCACCGGAGCGAGGAACAGGGTGGGCAAGCGGTTGGAGATCTGTTCGAACTAGACTGAAGATCACAAGGTATCGATCAGCCTTTTGCGGGCGGCAGTTTCATCACGATGCAGGTGGTTGAACCTGTCGCATAGAGCTTGCCATCCTCGACGCCGCGGATTTCGCCATGGGCCACGCCGGTCGACCGTCCCACGTGATCGGTGACGCCGATGCAATCCACTGTGACGCCCAGTGGAATTGAGCGCAGGATGTTGATCTTGTATTCCAGCGTTGTGTAGGCGGATCCCTTGGGCACGCGAGTCATCACCGCGCAGGCCATGGCGCTGTCCAAGAGCGTACCGTACCAGCCGCCATGAACGGTGCCCATGGGGTTGGTCATGGAAAACTCCGGCGTGCCGCGGAAGACGATGCGGCCGTCGCCAACCTCGTGCAGAGCATAGCCCAGCTGCGCGCCGATGGGCGGGCCGGGCAGTTTGCCATCCAGAATACCTTGCATGAATTCAAGGCCCGACAGCTGGGTGATTTCCGACATCGGCAGCAGGTCCGCAGGCGATTTTGCAATGAACATGAAAGAGATGCCCCATCCAATTGAAGTGCCCGGCGCCAAGGCCGGGCAATCAGAGTTCCATTTTGGAATGAGGCTAGGTGCGGCTTACGGCGCCAGCAAGTCTTACGCCACGTTCTCGAGCGAGACCTTGGGCGTGATGCCAAGGGCGAAACAGACATCGCGGGTAAGCTCGGGACGGTTCAGCGTGTAGAAATGCAGCTTTTCGACGCCGCCTTCGAGCAGCTCGGTGCAGAGCTCGCTGCACATCGCGGTGGCCAGCAGATCAGCGCGGTCATCGCGCAGCGCCTTTTCAAAGGCATCTTCGACCCAGGCGGGGATCTTGGTCCCGCAGCGGCGGGCAAAATTGCGGGCGCCTTTCCAGTTCTCGATCGGCAGGATACCCGGCGTCAGTTTCGAGCCGTCGATGCCCGCCTTTTCGCAGGCATCGCGGAAGCGGAAGAAGGTTTCGGGTTCAAAGAAGAACTGGGTCAGCGCTTCGTCCGCGCCTGCGTCCAGCTTGCGCTTCAGCCAGTCGACATCGGCCTGAGCGGTTGCAGCATCGGGGTGCTGGTCAGGGTAGGCGCCGACACG
The DNA here is from genome assembly GCF_041300735.1 of Phaeobacter sp. SYSU ZJ3003. Lineage (NCBI taxonomy): Bacteria > Pseudomonadati > Pseudomonadota > Alphaproteobacteria > Rhodobacterales > Roseobacteraceae > Phaeobacter > Phaeobacter sp. SYSU ZJ3003. The sequence continues at coordinate 1,275 of NZ_PXNU01000044.1, forward strand.
CACGGTGAACTTTCCGGTGTCCGCCAGGGCCTCGATCAGTTCAACCGAATTGGCGAACCCGTCGGGGTGCGGGGTGAACTTGCCTTCGCCCTTGGGCGGGTCGCCGCGCAGGGCAACGATTTCAGACACGCCTGCCTCGGCAAAGCGGTCCGCGATCTCCATCGTTTCGGCCTTGGTCGCCTGCACGCAGGTCAGGTGCGCGGCCACATTAAGGCCCGAGGATTTATGCAGCGTCGCCACCGCATCGCGGGTTAGATCGCGGGTGGTGCCACCGGCGCCATAGGTGACAGATACAAAGCGCGGGTCCAGCGGTGCCAGAACCTGAACCGTGTCCCAAAGGCGGAAAGAAGCCTCAAGCGACTGCGGCGGAAAGAACTCGAACGAGATGTCAGGGGTCTTCATTAGGGGATCTCCGACTGATTTGACCTCTTGTTGCACACGCAGCATTGTGAGACAAACTCATAATTCTCAAGAACAACATGAGCGACGCGATAGAATGCACATCGAATTCCGCCATCTGCGCACGATCAAGGCCATCCACGAAGCCGGCGGTCTGGCCCGCGCGGCCGAGCAGTTGAACATCACGCAAAGCGCGCTCAGCCATCAGATCAAGGGGCTGGAGGAACAAGCGGGGGTGGAGTTGTTCCTGCGCCGCTCCAAGCCGATGAAACTGTCGCCTGCCGGGCTGCGGCTATTGCGTTTGGCCGAACAGGTCCTGCCGCAGGTCGAGGCCGCACAGGCCGAGTTTTCCAACCTGCGCGAGGGTCACGCCGGGCGGATGCATATCGCCATCGAATGCCACGCCTGTTTCGAATGGCTGTTCCCCGTGCTTGAGGCCTTTCGCAAAAGCTGGTCGGACGTGGATGTGGATATCCGACCGGGCCTCGCCTTTGACGCACTTCCCGCGCTGCAAAAGGAAGAGGTGGATCTGGTGGTCTCCTCCGACCCGGACACGCTGCCGGGCGTCGAATTCATCGAGTTGTTTGATTACCGACCGGTCTTTGTCGCCTCATCGCAGAACCCGCTGGCGGCAAAACCCTATATCGAGGCTGAGGATTTCCGGGATCAGACGCTGATCACCTATCCGGTGGAGAAATCCCGTCTGGATGTGTTCAGCCAGCTCCTGACACCGGCGGGGGTCGAGCCTGCGTCTATCCGTCAGGTCGAGTTGACCGCCGTGATCCTCTTGCTGGTGGCGTCGAACCGGGGGGTGTCTGTTCTGCCAGATTGGGTGGTGCGCGAGGTCAAGTATTCCTCGGACTATGTGACCCGGCCGCTGACCGCAGAGGGGATTACCCGCAGGCTCTATGCTGCGGTGCGCAGCGAGGACCGCGAAAAGCCCTACATGCAAGAGCTGATCCGCCTGGCCAAGGTCGAGGCGCGCAAGCTGCAGCAGCAATAACGCGTTTGGCAGTGCCCCCGCCGGGCTGATCTCGGCGGGGGCGGTTTCTTGGACGTAAACAGGCGGTCAGATAAGTTTGACGATCTGCTTGCCAGTATTGCCGCCCTTCAGCAGCGAGCGGAACGCCTCGGGGGCGTTTTCCAGACCAGTGGCGATGTCCTCAAGGAAGCGGATCTCACCCGAGGCCACCTTGGGCGCGACTTCTTTCAGGAACTCCGGGTAGCGGTCGAAGTGATTCGAGATGATGAAGCCGTTCACCGACAGGAATTTCACCAGGATATTGCGCCAGATGTTCGGCCCGGTCAGCGCCACATCCGATGCGCCTGCGCCCAGACCGCCGGCGTTGTACCAGGCGATCATACCGCAGATCGGGATACGCCCATGCGGGTTCATCAGCGGTAGCACCGCCTCCAGCACCTTGCCGCCGACGTTCTCGAAATAGATGTCGATGCCCTTGGGGCAGGCCTCGGCCAGATCCTTGCGCAGGGATTTTGCATCCGCATAGGCACGGTGATCCAGGCAGGCGTCAAAGCCGAAGGTCTCGGTCGCCAGTTTGCATTTGTCGGCGCCGCCCGCGATGCCTACAACGCGCAGGCCTGCCAGTTTGGCCAGTTGTCCGACCATTGAACCAACGGGACCGGTTGCGGCGGCCACTACCAGGGTTTCGCCCGCTTCAGGTCGGCCATAGGCGGTCAAGCCATGCCATCCAGTAAAACCGGGCATGCCCAGCACGCCAAGCGCTGCGGTGATCGGACCCTGCGCCGAATCCAGCTTGCGCAGTTCCTTGGCTGGCAGGCAGCCGTGGCTGGCCCAACCCAGCATGCCAAAGGCGAAATCGCCCGGTTTGAAGTGCGGGCTGTTCGACGCGATGACCTCACCCACGGCGCCGGCCTCCATGGTGCCGCCGATAGGCACCGGCGCGGCATAGGATTTGGCATCGTCCATGCGGCCACGCATATAGGGATCCAGCGACATATAGTGCGATTTAACAAGCACTTCGCCCTCGCCGGGCTGCGGCAGGTCAACGGTTTCAAGGCGGAAATTGTCATCCGTTGGCTCGCCGTCCGGGCGGCTGGCCAGCACGATACGCTGCATCTGTTCGGTCATTTGGATCTCCCTATCCATTGTGTCACTGTCCGTCTCACCTGTGTCTCACTGGGGCGATGCGGCTTATCTGAACTGTGTAGTTCAGTTTTCCGGAATGCAACCATCCTCGAAAATAACCCGACGGCAAAGAAGGCGAAGACGCTGTCCCGGAATTGCAGGGTATTGGCTCTTGGCAAGAAGGGGCAGGGCGCGTATAGGCACGGTTTGACCGGCATCTCCCCGACCGACACAGGAGTCTGCAGATATGATTGGCAGCGCGAACCTTAATGTGATGATCAAGGCCGCCCGCAAGGCAGGCCGCTCCCTCGTGAAAGACTTTCGCGAGGTTGAGAACCTTCAGGTCTCGATGAAAGGCGCGGGTGACTTTGTGTCCCGGGCGGATATCGCCGCGGAAAAGATCCTCAAGGATGAGCTGATGGGCGCGCGTCCGACCTATGGCTGGCTGGCCGAAGAGGGCGGAGAGACCCCCGGCGAGGATCCCACCCGCCGCTGGATCGTGGATCCGCTGGATGGCACCACCAACTTCCTGCACGGCCTGCCGCATTGGGCGATTTCGATAGCGCTTGAGCACAAGGGCAAGATCGTGGCCGGGGTGATCTATGATGCCGCCAAGGACGAGATGTTCTTTGCCGAAAAGGGCGCCGGTGCCTGGATGAACGACACCCGCATCCGGGTGTCGGGCCGTCACCGGATGATCGAATCCATTTTTGCAACCGGTTTGCCGTTTGGTGGCCGCTCGGATCTGCCTGCGACTCTGCAGGATCTGGCGCGGCTGATGCCCGCCTGCGCCGGTGTGCGCCGCTGGGGCGCTGCGGCGCTGGACATGGCCTATGTGGCGGCTGGCCGCTACGAAGGGTTCTGGGAACGTCGCCTGAACGCCTGGGACATGGCGGCTGGCATCATCATCGTCAAAGAGGCAGGCGGGTTGATCGAGGCGCTGGACCCCGAGGAGAGCATTCTCGAATCCGGCGAAGTCGTTTGCGCGAACGAGCCGATGTTCGAAGCCTTCGCCAAGGTGATCCGGGGCTGATCCCAAGACAGGGGTGCCGGGGTTATCCCCAGGAACTCCACAAGAATTCCACATGAAGAAGCGCGTGCAATCCCAGCGGTTGCGCGCGCTTCTTCATTTATCCACCTGGGCAGGATTTGGTTATTTGCCCCAGGGACCCGGCCTTGAATGCGGATGGCGGCTCTTGCGGTGCAGGCGGGGAATGCGGCTGGGGCTATAGGTGTAATGGGTATCAGGATGATCGGGGCGACCATGGGTACGGTTCCAGAACACAGGGCCGCCGCGTTTCATCCACAGGGGCAGGCAGAGCGCCATGCCAACGACGAAACCGCCCGTATGCGCCCAATAGGCGACCCCGCCGGTGTTGGGATCAGCGCCAAGCCCGCCGATGAATTGCAGCGCCAGCCAGACCCCCAGCATGATGAAGGCAGGGATCGAAAAGACCCGGAAATAGATGATGAGCACCAGAAGGATATCCACCCGCGCCTTTGGAAACATCAGAAGGTAGCCCCCCATGACCCCGGCAATCGCACCAGATGCCCCGACCGTGGGCACGTTGGACATTGGGCCTGCCATCACGTGGATCAGTCCGGCGCCAAGCCCTGCCAATAGGTAGAAACCCAGAAACGGCAGGTGGCCCATCTCGTCTTCGAGGTTGTCGCCGAAAATCCAAAGGAACAGCATATTCCCGGCCAGATGCATGAAACCCGCGTGCAGGAACATCGAGGTGAACAAGCTACTGAGATGGCGACCGTAGGAGAGTTCAGCCGGAACGATGCCGTAGGTATAGTAGAAGCCTGCCATCAGCCGGGGGCTGGTGTAGGTGGTCACGGCATATAGAAACACCGCGATATTCACTGCCATCAGCAGGTAGACGACATAGGGCGTGCGCCCGGATGGATTGTGATCACGCAGCGGAAACATGCGGGAACGCTGGGCCGGTTTCGGCCCAGCGTCAAGCAGTTATCGGGCGGAGCTGTTGCCGGATCTTGAGCGTCAGGCGTTGCCGCCCAGCAGCGCGGCGTTGCCGCCGGCGGCCGTCGTATCGACGCAGACGTGGCGCTCGGCCAGGACCCGGGCACGGTCGGGCTGTCCGGGGATCAGCGGTACGATGGGGCCGTCCCGTTTGGCGAGGGTCTCTTCGATCTGGCGACCGGCGTCCTCATCGCCCCACCACAGAACACCCGCGATGTCCTGAAGGTTCACAAGCTGCTGCAGGTCGAGCATGCCGTTCGCCTGAATGGCGGTGCCGCCAAGCTGCATGACCGCCTTAGCCTGTGCGGCGGCAGCCTTGGCCCCCGGCCCCATGCACAGAAGCGGCGGGCGGGCGGTGACGGTCAGCCGGTTGGATTCGCCGGTCGGCCCGGGCAGAGAGGTGGTGACGGGCGCCGTCGCCGTCCCGAGTGCGCCGGGCAGCTGGCCTGCAGCGCCTGACCAGGTCTCTGCGCTGTTTTGACGATCCGGCGCGCAGAAGCGCGACAGGTAGAAGGGGCCACCCGCCTTGGGGCCGGTGCCGGACAGGCCTTCGCCGCCAAAGGGCTGGCTGCCGACAATGGCGCCGATCTGGTTGCGGTTGACGTAGATATTGCCCGCGTGGATCCGATCGCAAACGTGTTGCACCCTGTCGTCGATCCGGGTGTGCAGGCCAAAGGTCAGACCATAACCGGTGCCGTTGATCTCGGCGATCACCCGGTCCAGATCCCGCGATTTGAAACGCGCCACATGCAGCACCGGACCAAAGATTTCCTGCTCCAGGGCCGCGATGCCGGGCACTTCGATCAGGGTCGGTGCCACAAAGGTGCCGCCCTGCGGTGTCTGCATCTCTTTCAGCACCCGACCTTCGGCGCGCGCGGCGTCGATATGGGCCAGAATGCCCGCCCGTGCGGTTGCGTCGATGACCGGGCCGCTGTCGGTGGACAGATGCCAGGGGTCGCCAAGGGTCAGCGTGTCCATCGCGCCTTTCAGCATCTTCAGGAAATCATCCGCGATGTCTTCCTGCACATAGAGGCAGCGCAGCGCACTGCAGCGCTGGCCTGCGGATTGAAAGGCGCTTTCGAGGATCGATTGCACGGCCTGTTCCGGCAGCGCAGTGGAATCCACGATCATCGCGTTCAGCCCGCCGGTTTCCGCAATCAGCGGCGCGCCGGGTTTCAGGTTTGCCGCCATGGCGCGGCGGATACGCAGGGCTGTTGCGGTTGAGCCGGTAAAGGCCACGCCGCCAACGCGCGGGTCCGAGGTCAGGGCCGCACCAACGCGCGAGCCGGGGCCGGGCACCAGTTGCAGGGCGGACCGCGGAACGCCTGCCTCATGCAGCAGCTGCACGGCGCGATGGGCGATCAGCGGCGTCTGCTCGGCTGGTTTGGCCAGAACGGCGTTGCCAGCAGCCAGCGCTGCTGAAACCTGCCCCGAGAAGATCGCGAGCGGGAAATTCCAGGGCGAAATGCAGGTGAAGATCCCGGCTGGCGCAGCATCCGGAATGCGGGCGGCGTAGTAGCGCAGGAAGTCCACTGCTTCGCGCAGTTCGGCGACGGCATCGGGGATAGATTTACCCGCCTCCCGTGCCAGCAGCGCGAAGAGTTCGCCGTAGTTTGCCTCGTACAGATCCGCCGCCTTGTTGAGGGCCGCCGCCCGATCCGCAGCAGAGGCGTTCCAGGGCTGGGCGGATGAGAGCGCCGTTTCGATATCCGCCGCGCTCGATGGGGTGAGCTGTCCCACTGGCGTCAGATCCGAGGGGTTGGTCACATCCTCGGCGGCATCCGGTGTGGCTGTGCCTGCCAGCAAGGGACCTGCCTGCCATTGGTGATCGCGCCAAGGCGCGCGGGCGGCTTCGATGGCAGCCAGCGTCGGCGCGTGGCCCAGATCAAACCCCATGGAGTTGCTGCGTTCGGGCGCAAACATCTCGGGGCCGGTGGGGATGCTGCGGCTGACATCGGCAACTGCATCGAAGGGATCGGCGGCCACCACCTCGGGCGGGACGTTCTCATCGACGATCTGGTTCACAAAAGAGCTGTTGGCACCGTTTTCCAGCAGACGCCGCACCAGATAGGCCAGCAGATCACGGTGCGCCCCAACGGGCGCGTAGATCCGGCAGTTGGTGCCGTTCTGCTCCTTGACCATCTGGTGCAGGGTTTCGCCCATGCCATGCAGGCGCTGGAATTCGTAGACACTGCTGTCGCTGGCCATATGCAGGATGGCGCTGACCGTATGGGCGTTGTGGGTGGCAAATTGCGGATAGATGCGGTCGGTCATGCCCAGGAGTTTGCGGGCATTGGCGATATAGGACACATCGGTCAGCGATTTGTTGGTGTAGACCGGGAAGCCGTCGATGCCTTCGACCTGTGCGCGCTTGATCTCGGTGTCCCAATAGGCGCCTTTGACCAGCCGCACCATAAACCGGCGGTCGTATTTTTCGGCCATCTGGTAAAGCGCATCAATCGCCAGCCCGGTGCGCGGCCCATAGGCCTGCACCACGACGCCAAAACCGTCCCAGCCTGCCAGCGCCGGATCCGACACCACCGCTTCGATCACCTCCAGCGACAGCGACAGGCGGTCGGCCTCTTCGGCATCGACGTTTAGCCCCATACCTGCGGCCTTGGCCAGCAGCGCCAGCGCCTTCAGCCGCGGCACCAGTTGCTGCATCACCCGGGTTTCCTGCGCCAGTTCATAACGCGGGTGCAGCGCCGAGAGTTTCACGGAAATGCCGGGGTTCTTGCGGATGTCATCGCTGCCACAGGCCGCGGCAATGGCGGAAATCGCCTTTGAATAGGACAGGTGATAGCGGGAGGCGTCCGCTTCGGTACGCGCGGCCTCGCCCAGCATGTCGTAGGAATAGGTGTAGCCCTTGGCCTCCATTCCGGCGGCGCGCTTCATCGCGCCTTCGATGCTTTCGCCCAGAACGAACTGGCGGCCCATTTCCTTCATCGCGCGGCCCACGGCGGTGCGGATCACCGGCTCACCCAGACGTTTGACGGCGCCGCGCAATGCGCGCACGGGGCTTGGCTTGGCCTCATCCAGAACCTTGCCGGTCAGCATCAGGGCCCAGGTCGAGGCATTGACCAGCGAGGAGGAGGAGTGACCGAGGTGTTTGCCCCAGTCAGACGGCGCGATCTTGTCCTCGATCAGGGCATCGATGGTATCGGCATCCGGCACCCGCAGCAGCGCCTCGGCCAGACACATCAGGGCGATCCCTTCATCGGTCGACAGACCGTACTCCGCCAGGAACACCTCCATCAGCCCCGGGGCCGAATGGCCACGAATATCCCGCACCAGGGCGGCCGCATTGGCGCAGATCGCCGCACGTTCGGCTGCGGGCAAGGCGGCGGTGGCAACCAACTGGTCGCGCATGGCGTCCTGATCGACGTAGGTGCCTGCATCAATGCGATAACGCAGTTGATCCTGCTGTGTGTCGGGGCTCTGGGGGGCGGGGGCGTGTGTCATGCAGAAGGCTCCACTATGTTCCGCAAAAAGTCTGATGCCCAGAATACAGCAAATATTGCGGGACATTCGCCTGATTGTAGGAGATACTCAGGTCAATTGCCGCAAATTTGCGCTGTAGGAGGGTCAATTGAACTATAGCGATCTTGATGGATATGACCGCGCGATTCTGCATGTGCTGGGCGAGGATGGCCGGATTTCGGTTGCGGATCTGGCCCGCCGCATCGGCCTGTCCAAATCGCCAACCCAGACCCGGCTGAAACGGCTGGAGGCCGAAGGCATTATCACCGGTTACCGGGCCTTGCTGGATCCGATCCGGCTGGGGCTTGATCACGTCGCCTTTGTCGAGGTCAAGCTGGAAGACACCCGCGAGGCGGCGCTGGCGAAATTCAACGCTGCCGTGGCGCGGATCCCGGAGATCGAGCAGGTGCACTTGATGGCCTCCCATTTCGACTACCTTTTGAAGGTGCGGACCCATTCGATGTCGGCTTACCGCGCGGTGCTGGGAGAGAAGATTTCCTCGCTGCCGCATGTGGCCTCGACCTCGACCTATGTGGCGATGCAGGCGGTCAAGGAAGACGGCGCCCTCGCTCAACTTTAGGTGGCGTTCAGGGGGTGCTGTTGCGCGCGTGGGATGGACAGCCCCCGGAAATTCCCCCATCGTGCCTTCAACAGCGGGCAGGCCGGGGCGCCTCGCTCGGTAAGAAAATGAGGCAGCATTACATGAGCGAGTATCCCAAAATCTGGCTATTGCGCCACGGGCAAACCGAATGGAACGCCGAGCGCCGCGTTCAGGGGCAGTTGGAGTCCCGTCTCAGCCCGCTGGGGCTGGAACATGCGCAGCGTCAGGCAGAATTGATGCAGCCCATCCTGAGTGCGGAAAACCCGCCGTGCTATGTCTCGCCTCTGGGCCGGGCGCAGCAGACCGCAGAGATCGCTCTGGCAGGTCGCGAATTCACCACGGACGCCCGTCTGGCCGAAGTTCACGCCGGTGATTTTCAGGGCCACCGGCTGGTGGATCTGGAGCAGGACTACCCGGATATCTTTGCGCGGAACACCACGCCGCTGGATATGTTCTGCGCGGCGCCCGGCGGTGAGGGGTACGAGCGCTTCCAAGCGCGGACACTGGATTTCCTGCAAACGCTCAGTGCGCCTTCGGTCGTGGTGGCGCATGGTCTTCTGGGGCAGGTGATGCGCGGAATCATATGCGGATTGGACAGATCGGAGCAGGCAAAATTGTCGAATGGACAGGGCTGCGTCTATGTTCTGGAGCAGGGCCGTGAAACGGTTTTACGCTGAGCGAATTTTTGTGACAAAAAACGCGAGGAAGCTCTTGCGCTGCCACGGGGATTTCTCTAAATCCCGCTTCATCGGGTGATTAGCTCAGTTGGTAGAGCGCTTCGTTTACACCGAAGATGTCGGGAGTTCGAGTCTCTCATCACCCACCATTCCCCCTTCGTTTGTATGCCAAAATCATATCTGCGCGGCAGAAAAGTTTTCAGGCCAGTTCTCGCATGGCGATGCGTCTGCGCATAGCGTCGCAATCTCGGAAATCTGCTGCGGAGATCTGGATAGGGTGAATTCTGACCGGCGGCTGGTCAACCATTGGCCATAGCGACCCAGTGACACAATTGCGGCCTTGCGCGATGTCTTTTCCCTAGTCGTCGCGATTGGCTGGGGCGTCAGGCCTGACGCCCCCTAGGTGGATTGTTGTGTTTTTTGCCGCTAGGCGATCAACCCCGTCCGCGATAGGGCGGCACGCCTTGGTCCGGGATCCACACGCTCTCAGGCAGTGGGCCGGTTTGCCAGAAGACATCAATCGGAATGCCGCCACGCGGATACCAGTAGCCGCCGATGCGCAGCCATCTGGGATCAAGAAAATCCGCCAGCCGACGTGCGATGGAGATTGTGCAGTCCTCGTGAAAGGCACCGTGATTGCGGAAGGAGGTCAGAAACAGCTTCAGCGATTTTGATTCCACCAGCCAGTCGCCGGGCACATAGTCGATCACCAGATGGGCAAAATCCGGCTGTCCGGTCATCGGGCAGAGCGAAGTGAATTCCGGCGCGGTGAAACGCACGTTGTAGTCCACATCTGCCTGCGGGTTGGGCACCCGCTCCAGTTCCGCCTCTTCGGGGCTAGTGGGAATACGGGTTTCGCCACCCAGCTGTTTGAGATTGCTGTAGATATCGTTTGTCATGAAAAGCTCCAATCGGTCAGACGCCGCGCTTGTTGCCCCAGATCAGGACATGCAGTTGCGGCAGGATACGGGGGGCGAACCAGCCATCTGTCATGGCGCGTTCGTTCAGCCATTCCAGCCGGTCTGCAAGATCCTGGGGATCCACAGGGGATTCCGGATCCACATCGGGATTGCCCGGTTGCAGGTAAATTGGCAGGTCGGGGTGGCGCGCATGGGCCTCTTTGGCCCAAGAATAATCAGCCTCGTCAAAGATAACGATCTTCATAACCACCTGCCGGGCGCTCTGCCCGGCCTTCACGCAGGCGGTAAAGGCTGCCCAGTCGACGCTCTCACCGCTTGAGGGCGGTTTCGGGGACAACACCAGCGTATCAAGGTCGCCGAACCAGGGCCGGGACACCGATCCTTGCGTTTCGCAGGCGAACCGGTAGCCCGCCGCCCGGCCGCGCGCGATCAGTGGGCCGAAATCCTGGATCGCGGGGTTGCCGCCGCTGAGCGAGACGGTCAGGGCCTGCCCGCCTGACAGGCGCAAAACCTCGCCCCAGATCTCCGCGTCACTCATCGGTGTCCAGGTGTGGCGATAGGCACTGTCCACCGCGTGCAGGCTGTCGCACCAGCTGCAGCGATAGTCGCAGCCCCCTGCGCGTACGAATACGGTCGGCTCACCGATCAGGGCGCCTTCACCCTGGATGGTGGGGCCGAAAATCTCGGCAATTCGTAGGGTCATGGCCGGTATTCAGCCCAGGTTTTTGGCGTCTCACTCACTAGAACCGCGCTGGTTTCAGGCCAGCGGGCCGCGCACCAGTCGTGGAAATGGCGGGCCATGTTTTCAGCCGTCGAGGGCACATCCAGCACATCGTTCAGGTGCCGGTGGTCGAAGGTCTCGTCGATATAGGTCTTGAGCGGTTTGAGATCGTGATAATCGCGCACGAACCCATCCGCGTTCAGTGCCTTGGCAGCCAGTTCCACCACAACGATGTAATTGTGCCCATGCAGGCGCGCGCATTGGTGGTTGTCCGGCAGATGGGAGAGCTGATGCGAGGCGGAGAAATGAAACTCCTTGCGGATGCGGAACATCAGTGCCCCTCCTTTCCGGCAATGGCGGAGAGCCAGTAGTCCGGGTCGGTATAGGCTGTCGGATCCGCGACCCCGGCGAGGTGGAAGGCCTCGCGGCGCTCAACACAGGTGCCGCAGCGCCCGCAATGCAGATCGCCGCCCTTGTAGCAGGACCAGGTCTCGGCAAAGGGGGTGCCATGACGGGCGCCATCGGCGACGATGTCGGCTTTGCTGCGTTCCACAAAGGGCGTGTAGAGTTCCACGTCGGCATAGCCGTCTAGCGCGGCTTTCTGCATGGTTTCGAACGCGCGGGTGAACCCGGGACGGCAATCGGGATAGATGAAGTGATCGCCGCCATGTACGGCGGTGGCGACGGCCTCATCCCCGTTTGCGGCCGCAACGCCGAACCCGATGGCGAGCATGATGGCGTTGCGGTTTGGCACGACGGTGATGCGCATCGTTTCTTCTGCGTAATGACCGTCGGGGACGTCGATGTCGTCGGTGAGCGCTGATCCGGTCAGCGCGGCGCCGATGGGGCGCATGTCGATCAGGTGGTGGGGGACATTAAGGCGCTGCGCGGCAGCGGCGGCAAAGTCCAGTTCCTTGCGGTGGCGCTGGCCATAGTCAAAGGAAACAAGCCGGGTGAGCTGACGCTCGGCGGCGACGATATGCGCAAGCGACACGGAATCGAGTCCGCCTGAGCAGATGACAAGTGTTTTCATGTTGGGCCCTTGTTTTGGTATCCGGGTAGGCTGCGACCGGATTTCGTGGCGCTGCCTATCAACGCGTCGCGGGGGAGGCAAGACACCTATTTGGGATCCGGCGTTCGCCGGTCACTGCCTTACGGCACTGGCGCAACGCGCGCTGCGTCGCCTTATCAATCGCGCAGCTTGGTCAGGATCAGCTTGAACGGAATATCAGGGGCTTCTGGGCTGTGTCCGGTGCCAGCGATCCGGCCGCCTTCGATCTGCTTGCCCGTGATGCACAGGGTGCAACAGTCCGTTTTGAAAATCGGCTGCATTTGTCCCAGATGCGAATGGCGGCAGACCTCCAGGTCAAGGGTCACATCACCGCCTGAGCAGTCGCAACTGCCAACGTAGGACATGATCGAGTCGCCCCCGCGGGCGGTTCCATTCGCGATGGCCAGAACACCGAACCCGTGGTGCTCTGGTGTCATGAATTCGGCCCTGTAAAACCCTTCGATCGCGGTCATCTTGTCTTCTCCCAACCAGCAACGGCTTTGGACCCGGTGGAGAGGTGAAATTCAAGGCATTTATGATGATCAATTTAGAGCAAATAGTCCCGGATGTCCTACAGAAACCGGGGGGTCCGTGGACGGATTGGGGCAAGTGGTGCCGAATTTTAACGTCGGAACAGACAGTTGGTCTGTCGTAGCGGGGGATTTCAACTTGTGAGACACCAGCTGCTGCGATGTGCTCTCTGTCGAGCTGCGCGCATTCGTCGCTCGTCGGCACGCGCCGCCGGGGAGGCATGCGGTCCAGGCGGAGCCGCCTGGACCATTAGCACCAAAGGACGGCTGAGATCAGCTGTCGGGGCGCACGCGGGCGGCGCTTTTGTCGGCAAAGGCCGCGAGACGGGCGCGGGCGTCGGGCTGGGTGTTCACCACGCCGGCCACCACGGCCTCGGCATAGGCTGCATCCAGCGCCGACATGTTCTGCATGTGGCTGACGGCCGAACAGATGGCAAAGTTCGACAGGGGTAGGTTTTCGGCAGCGCGGCGGGCCAGTTCCATTGCCTTGTCCAGGCTGGAGCCTTCGACGATATATTGTGCGAGGCCCAGATCGCTGGCTTCCTGGCCTTTATAGACCCGGCCGGTCAGCATCATGTCGATCATGCGGGATTTGCCGACCAGATCGGTGACCCGGATGGTGGCGCCGCCGCCGGTGAACAGGCCGCGCTGGCCTTCGGGCAGGGCGAAATAGGTGGTCTGGTCCATCACCCGGATATGGGCCGAGCTGGCCAGCTCCAGCCCGCCGCCGACAACCGCGCCCTGCAGGGCCGCGATGATCGGAACGCCGCCGTATTCCATCTTGTTGAAGGCTTCGTGCCAACGCAGACAGACGTGCATGAAATCGGCCGGGCTGCGGTCTTCGTCGTGGTGCTCAATGAGGTCGAGGCCGGCGCAGAAGTGATCGCCAGCCCCGGCCAGCACCACTGCCCTGACCCCGGCGCGCGGCGCCAGTGAGAAGAACTCAACCAGTTCTTCGATGGTGTCGATATCCAGTGCGTTGCGTTTGGTCGGCCGGTTCAGTGTCACCACCCAGACGCCATCCTCCTGCGCGTCAATGGCCAGGTTGGTGAAACGGGAGATGTCGATTTCGACGGTCATGGGGATGTCCTTTCGGAAAATGTGGGAAAAGGGCGGCGGCCCCTAGGGCCACCTGCCAGGGATTGGGGGAGGTCAGAGCACCGCGGCCAGCAGGCTGTCCGAGCCCTTGAGGATCCGGTCGGCTTGCGCACCGACATCGATCAGGATGTGATCGGCGTAGAAACGCGCCGTGGCGATCTTGGCCTGCATGAAGGCCGGGTCCTCGCCGACCTGCAATGCGGTTTCGGCAGCCATCAGGGAGCGCGCCAGCTGCCAGCCTGCCACCAGGTTGCCCGCCAGCATCAGATAGGGCACTCCGGCGCCAAAGGCCGCCTTGGGATCTTCCTTGCCGGTTGCGGCCATGTGGCGAACCACAGCCTCAAAGGCTTGCCGCGCATCGGACAGCCGCGCGCCGACCGATTTCGCCTCGGCAGAGCCTTGCGCCAGATCCGTCTCGGTCTGCGCGATCATCCCGGCCAGCCGCAGCGCGGTTTCACCGCCATCGCGCAGTGTCTTGCGGCCCACCAGATCATTGGCCTGGATCGCGGTTGTGCCTTCATAGATCGGCAGGATGCGCGCGTCGCGGTAGTGCTGGGCCGCGCCGGTTTCCTCGATAAAGCCCATGCCGCCGTGCACCTGCACCCCGGTCGAGGCGACCTCGACGCCCATCTCGGTGCAGAAACCTTTTACCAGCGGTGTCAGGAACTCCGAGATTGCGGTGGCTGCAGCGCGCTCTTCGCCGCTGGCGGAATGTTTCGCCAGATCCTGCCAGCCGGCGGTGAAGGCCGCCATCGCTCGGCCGCTTTCGGTCACTGCGCGCATGCGCATCAGCATCCGGCGGACGTCGGGGTGGTTGATGATTGCCACCGCCTCGCGGCTGGAGCCATCGACCGGGCTTGATTGAATGCGTTCGCGGGCGAAACTGACGGCCTGTTGATAGGCGCGTTCGGCAATGGCAACCCCTTGCAGACCAACGGCATAGCGGGCGGAGTTCATCATCTCGAACATGTAGCGCAGCCCGAAGTTTTCTTCGCCGATCAAAAAGCCGGTGGCGCCTTCGAAGTTCAGGACTGCGGTCGGGCTGGCCGTGATGCCCAGCTTGTGTTCGATGCTGGCACAGTTCACGGCGTTGCGCGTGCCCGGGGTGCCGTCGGAATTGACCATATATTTCGGCACCAGAAACAGGCTGATGCCTTTGACGCCTGCGGGGGCATCCGGCGTGCGGGCCAGCACCAGATGAATGGTGTTTTCGGCCATGTCATGCTCACCATAGGTGATGAAGATCTTGGTGCCGGTGATCGCATAGGTGCCGTCGTCCTGCCGTTCGGCGCGGCTGCGCAACAGGGCCAGATCGCTGCCGGCCTGCGGTTCGGTCAGGTTCATGGTGCCGGTCCATTTGCCGGACACCAGATTTTCAAGATAGATCGCCTTGGTTTCCTCTGACCCGGCTGTCAGCAGCGCCTCGACCGCGCCATCGGTCAGCAGGGGGCAAAGGGCAAAGCTCATGTTGGCGGCGTTCAGCATTTCCGTAGCGGCGGCGCCGACGGCGCGGGGGAGGCCCTGACCGCCGAAATCCTCCGGATGGGGCAGGCTTTGCCAGCCCATTTCGACGAACTTGCCATAGGCCTCGGTAAAGCCATCGGGCAGGATCACCCGGCCATTTTCAAGACGTGCGCCGGACTGGTCGCCGGGTGCGTTGAGCGGGGCAATCTCTTCGGCCGTGAACCGCGCAAGTTCGGTGAGGGCAGCCGCCGCATCCTCGAGTTCCAGCCCGTCATAGGCAGGCAGGCTGGTCACCTCTGACCATCCCGCAAGATGCTGGATATTGAAAATCATGTCTTTGACCGGGGCATCAAATGTCATGGGGCGGCCTTTCTTTAGCGGTTGCCATTCCCGCCAGATAGACATTGGTCTGAGTGTGGTCTATATCCTCTGTGGACGCGAAACTTGCTAAAAGTGACAAATACCATGTCGCCGCTCCCCCCGGAACATGCGCAGGGCGCACTGATCCTGCCGACGGTATCGCGGGCCTTTCTCGAAGATTGGCTGTCGACCTTGCGGGTGCATTGCGCGCCGGGCCAGCTTGAAGGATTCCTTGATCAGATCGGATTGGATGATGCGGCGCAGCCGTTGGGGCGTGTCACCCATGACCAGATCGTGCGGCTTTACCAGTTGGTGGCCAGTGAAACCGGCGATGAAATGATGGGGTTGTGGAGCCGCCCGGTCCGGTCTGGGGCGCTGAAACTGCTCTGTACCTCGGTGCTCGGGGCGTCGTCGCTTTCGGCGGCCTTGTTTCGCTTTAGTTCGTTCTGGAACTTGGTCCTGGATGATTGCCGCGTGCGGCTTGAGACCGGAGAGGACAGGCTGCAGATTGTTCTGGAGCCGCAGGGTGATGGCGGCCAGAACAGGTTCGGGCATATGCTATTGCTGAAGCTTGCCCATGGGATTGCCTCATGGGTGGCGGGGCGAGAATTGCCGCTGCGGGAGGTCAGCTTTGCCTTCCAAAAGCCTGAGTTTGCGGAGGATTACCCTATCCTGTTTCCCGCGCCGGTCAGGTTTGGTGAGGTGAGTTCCTCGCTGACCTTCGACGGAACGCTGGACCGGCTGCCAGTGTCGCGCAGCGAGGCAGAGATGCAGGAGTTTTTGATCCGGGCGCCGCGGGACTGGATCTTTACCAGCTTCCGGGAGCATGCGGTGATGCTGCGCGTGCGTGAGCTGCTGCTGCAATCAGAGCGGCTGAGTTGCAATCTGGAAGATGCGGCGCGTACGCTTAACCTGACGCCCCGCACGCTGATCCGGCGTCTTGACGCCGAAAACACTTCGTTTCAGGAGATCAAGGATGGTTTGCGGCGCGATATTGCCATCCGCGATCTGTCACTTGGGGCAAAGAGCATCGAGGCGGTGTCGCAGGACGTGGGCTTTGCCTCTGCCGCGAATTTCCACCGCGCTTTCAAACGCTGGACGGGTACGACCCCCGGCAGCTACCGGAGGTCGGATGTGTAGGAGCCGCTGGCCCCGTCAGGCGACAGCCTGCGAGTGTGGCTGGGCCTCTGGGTTCGGCATTGGTGGCTCAAGCGTGAGGCCGAGGCTTTCGCAGAGCGGCAGGCGCTGAGCCGCAAATGTGTTGGCCCGCACCCGCAGAACCGCAAGGTTTTCCTCAGGCGTTTCCAGAATGCGACCATCGGCATGCAGCCGATAGCCTTGCGGCGCGAGGATCTGCCAGGCCAGCTCTGCCCATTCATTCGGCGTTTGTAGCCCTTCGCTGCGGGCCAGCAGGAACAGCTGTTCAAACCGGTCCATTTCGATGCCGCCGCCAGTCACGGGTGAAGCCAGAAAGCGCAGGGTTTCGCTGTCTTCAGCGCGTTTGCACACGGCGGTATTGAAGGCGCGGCAATGTGCGGCGCGTTCTTCCAGACCTTCCTGCGGCAAGCAGGGGGTGATGTGGCCTGCGCCGATCAGAACGGTCAGGATACGGGTGATGGCCTCCCATGTGTTTTGCCCGAAGGCGCCCTGATCCAGCAGATCGCGGACCGTTAGCGGGCCGTCCTGCAGGGCCGTCAGCACCGGCGCGTATTGCTCTGGTTGCAGCGGCAGGTCTCCCTGACGCCCCTTGAAGGTCAGTCGCCCACCGCCATAGCGGCGCGACAGCGCCAGCGTGGTTTCAAACCAGGCGCCGATGGCGCCGCGTGCCGTGTGGGGCAGTTCCCCCCGGATAAACAGGTCGGTGCGGAATTGCTCGTTCAGCAAAAGATCCCGCAGGCCCTGACGGCGCACCGGATCGGTTTGCGCGTTCAGAAGGGCCAGCTGCTCGGCGGAAAATGACACGTCGTCCAGATGATCCATCGGATCGGTCGAGGCCATGAAGGACAGTTTGGCCTGGGACATGTCGCTGGCCACATCCGCGAAATGGAACGGGGTCCAGTCCCTGTTGAGATACTCATGCGCCAGATAGTTGGGCGACATGTTCTTGATCTTTTCAATCCATGCAGACAGCGACGGGTTCGAGGAAATATACCCCGCTCCGGCCTGATCCAGTTGTTCCAGGTGCTGGATCGCATCGCTGATCCGCTCGGCTAGGGGACCACTGCCTTGTGCCGTGCGGTCCACCAGGATGCGGCGCAGGGGCACGGCCGCCGCCCAACCGGGCTGCGTGTTGTAGCTGATGTAGACCATGCCGCCGGATTTCAGCCGCTTCGACAGGAAGTCGAGGATATGCTGCTGGTTTTCCCTGGACACCCAGCTGTAGACCCCGTGTAGGGCGATCACGTCAAAGGTTTCGGGCAGGCCGGGGGCATTGGCGAAGTCTTCGAAGGATTGTTCGTGGAAATGCATGTTGTCCAGCTGTGCCTCTTCGGCCAGCGCCCGGGCGCCAACCATATGGGCCGGATTGAAATCCATCGCGTGGAATTCGATATGCGGGTTGGCCGCTGCCAGCAGATTTGCCGAAACGCCCTGGCCGCAGCCCAGTTCGCAATATGTCAGCTTGGATCGGTTCAGCCCGTGTTTCTTCCCTTGAGAGACGGCGCAGAAGGCGAGGTGGGACGGCGCCAGTTCGCGAAAAAAGTCATGTGTGTAATCAAGATCGGCCACATAGCCGGAAGTCCAGTCGTTCATATTGCGCCTTGTTGGTCCGAGGTTTGTTCGAATGCAGCGTGACGTGCTGGCTCACAAATTTCATAAAACTTGTAATAATAGAGTTAATGTCACTCAGCATTTTCCGGCCTCGCTATTCAGGCCGGATGCGCCGGTTTGGCCGCGTGGTGATAATGGGAGAACACGTGCGCCGCGGCTGCACTTTCGCTGCCGTGACTGCGGTTCTATACTGGCCCTGCTGCGTACCCTGCGGCGCCAGGGAGACAACCATGAAACTGACCAGATATACCAATTATGCCTTGCGTTCCCTGCAGTTGGCAGCGCTGAAGGCGCCCGCATTGGTGCGGGTCGAGGACATGGTGCAGATCCATGGGCTGTCGCGCCCCCACGTGGTGAAAATCGTGCATGAACTGGGCAAGGCGGGCTACCTGCAGACCCAGCGCGGGCGCGGCGGCGGTTTTCGTCTGGGGCGGCCTGCTCACGAAATCGTGGTCGCGGATGTGGTGCGCCTGACCGAGGGGCCGATGGAAGTGGTGGAGTGTTTCAACCCCGACAAGAATACCTGCCCGCTGATGGGGGTTTGCAAACTCTCCCGAAAGATTCAGGAGGCTACCCGGGCCTTCATGGCGGTGCTGGAAGAAGTGACCATCGCAGATATCGCTTCGAACAGGGACGACCTATTGGCCCGGATCGCGCCACTGGACCCCCGACCGGAGAGCGCAACGTGACGGCGGAGAGCGAAAGCCGGGATTGGGTCGATCTGTTCCCCGGTCTTTCGCAGCTGGAAACCCCGGCCAGACAGGTGCTGCTACAGCGCAGCACCCTGATCGATGTGCCTGCGGGCACTGTTCTGTTCGGGCCGGGCAAAACGGCCGAGCATATGCTGTTCCTGTTGGAGGGCACCGTTCGGGTTCAGCATTTGTCGGACAGTGGCCGTGAGATCGTCCTCTACCGTGTGGGCGGCGGCGAAAGCTGCGTTCTCACCACCGCCTGCTTGATGGGCTATGCGGAATATTCCGCCGAAGGTATCGCGGAAACCGAGGTGCGGGCCGCCGCCGTGCCACGTCTGGTTTTTGACGATCTGGTGGCGCAGTCACCCTCGTTCCGGAATTTTGTCTTCACCGCCTTTTCGCGGCGGATTACCGATTTGTTTCTGGTGATCGATGAAATCGCCTTTCAGCGAATGGACGTGCGGCTGGCGCAGCGGCTGTTGGAGATTTCCAAAGGCGATGACCGGATCGAGACCACGCACCAGCGGCTCGCCGTCGAACTGGGCACCGCCCGCGAGGTGGTGTCGCGGCAATTGCAGGAATTCCAGCGCCGCGGATGGATTCGGCAGGCGCGGGGAAGCGTCCATATTCAGGATCGCGGGGCTCTGCTGAGCCTGGCGGAAGACGCCGCAAAGGCGTGATGCCCCGGGGTGATGTCCGGCATCTGCGGCTTTGGTGACTAAGTCACCGACGGGTGTAGCGTCAAAACTTATAAAATGAATGTAGTTTTGTGAGAGGGGGCTGCAGTGTTTGCCGATGTCAGGTCCGGTGATCTGACTATCGGGAGCTGCACGGGCTGGTTTTGCTGGTCGCGCGCCACCAGACGTGAGGAGACACCATGGACTTCAAGACATTGACGAGCGGCCTGTCGGTCAGCCCGCAGATCACCATCGCGGACCTGCCCGCGATCCGCGATGCGGGGTATCGGGCGATCATCTGCAACCGGCCGGACGGGGAGGGGGCGGATCAGCCCACCTTTGACGAAATTCAGGCTGCGGCTGAAAAGCTGGGGCTTGAGGCGCGCTACCTGCCGATCGTGTCGGGCAAGGTCAGCGATGCGGACGCCGCCGGGTTCGGTGCGGCCCTGACGGAGTTGCCGGGGCCGGTGCTGGCCTATTGCCGCTCGGGCACCCGATCGGCAACCTTGTGGTCGCTGTCGCAGGCGGACCGGCTCAGCGTTGCGGATATCCTCGCCACGACCAATGCGGCTGGCTATGACATGGGCGGGGTTGTGCGCCGGATTGCCAATGGCGGCAAAACGCCGACCGACCGGGCGGATGCGCGGTTCGACGTGGTCATCGTCGGCGGCGGCGCGGCCGGGATCTCGGTGGCCTCCAGCCTGAAATCCCGCAAACCGGATCTTGACATCGCGATCATCGATCCGGCGGATATCCATTATTATCAACCGGGCTGGACCATGGTCGGTGGCGGCATCTTTGACGCGCAAGACACGGTGCGGACCATGGGATCGCTGATCCCCAAGGACGTGCATTGGATCAAGGCGGCGGTCGCGGCCTTTGAGCCCAAGGACGATGCCGTCGTTCTGGATGGCTGCCGGGTGGTGAAATACGACCGGCTGGTCGTCTGTCCGGGGCTGAAACTGGATTGGCACAAGGTCGAAGGACTGGTTGAAACGCTGGGCAAAAACGGCGTCACCTCAAACTACCGCTACGATCTGGCGCCCTACACCTGGGAGCTGGTGCGGGGGCTGAAAAAGGGGCGGGCGATCTTCACCCAGCCGCCGATGCCGATCAAATGCGCCGGGGCGCCGCAAAAGGCAATGTACCTGTCGGGCGATGCCTGGCTGCGAAACGGGGTGCTGAAGGATATCGACATTCATTTCAACAACGCCGGTGGCGTGTTGTTCGGGGTCAAGGACTACGTACCCGCGCTCGAAGGCTATGTGAAGAAATACGGCGCTCATCTGAACTTCTTCCACAATCTGGTGGCGGTCGATGGCGAGGCACGCAAAGCTTGGTTTGATGTGGCCAAGCCGGACACCCCAGTCGAACGGGTCGAGATGGAGTTCGACATGATGCATGTCTGCCCGCCGCAGACGGCGCCGGATTTCATCCGGGTGTCGCCGCTGGCCGATGCCGCAGGCTGGGTCGATGTGGATCAGTCCACGCTGCGCCACACGAGCTATGACAATATCTGGTCGCTGGGCGATGTGATGAACGCGCCAAATGCCAAAACCGCTGCCGCGGCACGTATTCAGGCGCCCATCGTGGCGGAAAACCTGGCGGCGGATATCGAAGGCAAGGCGCCGGTCGCGCAATACAACGGCTATGGCTCCTGTCCGCTGACCGTGGAGCGTGGCAAGATCGTGCTGGCCGAGTTCGGCTATGGCGGCGCCATGCTGCCGAGTTTCCCGAAGTTCCTGCTGGACGGCACCAAGCCTTCGCGCACAGCCTGGCTGCTGAAGGAGAAGATCCTGCCGCCGATCTACTGGAAGGCCATGCTGAAGGGGCGCGAATGGATGGCGAAACCGGAAAAGATCAGCGCGCGCTGAGGAAACCGGCCCATGGCAACCTTGTTCCGGTTGGCGTGGGCACACTTTCGGCAGGGCGGCGATCACGGCTGGTTGAGGCGCGGCCTTTGCGGGGTTGCTGCCCGGATGCCTTCGCGCGTAGCGTGCTGCGAGAGGAGCCGCCGATGATGGATGGGCGGCTGAACCTGCTGATCAAGAAAAGGAAACTGCCATGCCCCTGACACTGCAACAGATGATGCAAGACGCCAACGCCGCCGTGGAGCGCCTGCCGGTGGAAGAGGCGCAGAAACTGCTGGAGCAAGGCGCCTTGCTGCTGGATATCCGTGATGCGCCGGAACTGTCGGCCAATGGCCGGGTGCGGGGGTCGCACCATATCCCCCGCGGCATGCTGGAATTCCGCGCCGATCCGGCCAGCCCGTTCCACGACGACACCCTGAAGATGGATCGTCCGATCTTGCTGCATTGTGCTAGCGGTGGCCGGGCGGCCCTTGCGGGCAAGCTGCTCAAGGATATGGGCTATGAAACCGTTTACAACACCGGCGGCCTGTCCGATTGGGCAGCAGCGGGTGCCTCGATCGAAGAGCCGGTCGACAAGGGCATGTAATCGCGATCATCCGGGCCGTTCCAGGATCAGGGTGGCCCGGATCATGACACAGCCTGTTCAGGCGTTGAAAAAGGCCCGCGCCGTCTGTTCAAAGGCGCGCGGGTTTTCTGCATGCAGCCAGTGCCCGGCGTCGGGGATCTTGGCGAACCGTGCGTTGGGGAACTTGGCCCGGATCTGCGGCCTGTGCTCCGGCAGCACATAGTCCGAATTGGCGCCGGACAGAAACAGCGCAAGCCCGTCCCAGCTGGCCTCAACCTGCGGAAAGGACATGATGTCGGGCATATGATTGGCCAGCGCATCAAGGTTCAGCAGCCAGCGTTTTCCCTGAATATCAAGCGATTGCGTGAAGAAGCTCTGCAAAGCTGGTTCCACACCCAGTTTAGCTAGCTGTGCATGGGCATCCGAGCGACGCGTCACCTGTTCCAGATCCACCTGCCGCATGGCTTCGATGAACTGGATCTGACTGTGGGTGTAGCTGACCGGGGCAATGTCGGCGACCAGCAGGCGCCGCACCGCCTGCGGGTGCAGCAGCGCCAGCATCATCGAGGCCTTGCCGCCCATGGAGTGGCCGATCACATCCATCTGTACGCCGTGGGCCGCGATCACCTCGGCCAGATCCTCGGCCATATCAGGATAGCTGTGGTTGTCGCTCCAGGGGCTGTTGCCATGGTTGCGCATATCCACTGCGATCACCTGGCGCTCATCGGACAGGCGTTTGGCAATGACGCCCCAGTTGCGGGCCGAGCCATAAAGCCCGTGGGCGATCAGAAGAGGCGGGCGGTCAGTCGGGGCACCGTGCAGGATCGTGTTCAGCATGGGGGCAGGTGATAAACGCGATGTCGCAGCGGCGCCAGCCCCATTGAGCCAGCTATGTGAACGCGGTAGGTTGCGCCTTGGCAGGCAGGACGCCGCCAGACCGGAGCCCAGAACGATGTCACAGACCGTCCTTGAGGAAATCGAAGAAATTCGCAGCCTGCTGGCCGAGCGTACGCAGGCCTCGGGTGATCTGCCTTTGGCCCTACGCAAGGCGCGCCGCCAGTTGCCGCGACGGATCTACCGACAGGGAATGAGACTGGCCGAAGCCCTGCCGCTGCTGGAGCATCCGAAGCTGAGCCTGACGCTGGATCAGGCGGCGTTGCATGGAGCCAGCCGCGAGGTTACGGCTCATCTGCGCAGCATCAATCTGGCGGAGCGGCGCAAGGACCGGCTGTTGCAGATGCTGGGCAGCATGGCGTTTTCCCTGCTGGCCGTCGTGGCGCTGCTGATCCTCGTGTTGCGCTGGCGTGGGTTCGTCTAGCGCAGCTAGGGCGCCTTTGCTGCGCCGGTGGGGCCTTTGACACGGGGACGCGAGGCGTGCAGCGGCTTGTTGCTCAGCGCTTCGCGGAAAACCAGGGTAACCGTGGCAAAGCTTACGTACAGCAGCAGATACCAAGACCCCATCTTGGCAAGGCTCACCCAATCTGTCGGAGCCTGCCCATGATAAAGCCAGGTGCGCGTGCCGGTGCCGATGTTTTCAGCCAGCCACAGGAAAAAGCTGGATAGAAAGGCCGCAAGCGGGAGCGGCATCCAATAGCGGTTATGGCCGATGGTGAACCAGATACGGGTGCGCAGGAAAATGATCACCGTTGCCGCAAAAAGCGCGACGCGCATGTCCGGCAGGAAGTGATGGGCGAAGAAATTGCCATAGATCGCCACCGCAAGCAGAAGGGGCATCCAGTAGTGCGGATAGAGGGCAAAGCGCATATCGAACAGCCGGATAACCCGCGCCATATAGGAGCCCACCGAGGCATACATGAAGCCGGAAAAAACCGGTACCTGATATATCTTGAACAGACCGTCGCCCGGATAGCTCCAACTGCCCATATGGACCTTGAAGATCTCCATTGCGGTGCCGGTCAGGTGAAACAGCAGGATCACGCGAACTTCGCGCCAGCTTTCCATCCCAGTCCACAAAAGCAACGCCTGCAAGGCCAGCGCGTACATCAGCAGCGCGTCATAGCGCGCGAGCACCCAGTTCGGCTGCCAGATGTGATTGCTGAAGAGAATGCCGAACAGGAGCAAGGCTCCGAATATGGCGGCCCAGGCTTGCTTGAGGCCGAACATAACAAATTCTGCCACGGCAAAGGGCAGGCGGGCCCGCATGGCATCGCCAAGTCGGCGTTCAAGGCGGCGGGTGCGGTTGGGACCGGCGGGAAAATTCGCCATTCTACAAGATCTCAAACAAAATAAATGGTTACCAAACTGTGCAGGGCGGAGACGGTCCTGTCAGGCGCCGTACTCCCCCTTGAGAATATCCATTGCCCGATAAACCGACATTCGGCAAGAAAAATGCCCGGGCGATGTCATCGCGCCGGGCACTGGAAGCATAAAGAACCGTTCTGGGATCAGAGGTTCGGGTAGAGCGGGAAGCGGGCGCATAGGGCCGCGACCTTGCCGCGTACGGCCTCTTCCACGGCCTCGTTGCCGTCTTCACCGTTGGCGGCCAGACCATCGATCACCTCGACGATCAGGTCGGCGATGTGGCGGAACTCTTCCTCACCAAAGCCGCGGGTGGTGCCCGCCGGGGTGCCAAGGCGGATGCCCGAGGTCACGGTGGGCTTTTCCGGGTCAAACGGGATGCCGTTCTTGTTGGTGGTGATATGCGCACGGCCGAGGGCCTTGTCCACGATATTGCCGGTCACGCCCTTGGGGCGCAGGTCGACCAGCATGACGTGGGTGTCGGTGCCGCCGGTGACGATGTCCAGGCCGCCCTTGATCAGCTGATCAGCAAGGGCCACGGCATTGGCGCGCACTTGCTTCTGGTAGCTTTTGAACTCGGGACGCAAGGCCTCTCCGAACGCAACAGCCTTGGCTGCGATCACATGCATCAGCGGGCCGCCCTGGATACCGGGGAAGATGGCTGAGTTCACCTTCTTGGCGATGTCGGCATCGTTGGTCAGGATCATGCCGCCGCGCGGACCGCGCAGAGTCTTGTGGGTGGTGGTGGTCACCACATGCGCATGCGGGAAGGGCGAGGGATGCTCACCTGCGGCCACGAGACCGGCGAAGTGGGCCATATCCACGTGCAGATAGGCACCAACCTTATCTGCGATTGCGCGGAAGCGGGCAAAGTCGATGACCCGCGGGATCGCGGAGCCGCCGGCGATGATCAGCTTGGGCTGGTGCTCAAGCGCCATGGCTTCGACCTGATCATAGTCGATCAGGTTGTCGTCGCGGCGCACGCCATAGTGCACGGCGTTGAACCATTTGCCCGACTGGTTGGGCGCGGCGCCGTGGGTCAGGTGACCGCCCGAGGCGAGATCCATACCAAGGATGGTGTCGCCGGGTTTGATCAGCGCCTGGAAGACGCCCTGGTTGGCTTGGCTGCCCGAGTTCGGCTGAACATTCGCAAAGCCGCAGCCGAACAGTTCCTTGGCGCGTTCGATCGCCAGGTTTTCCGCCACGTCGACATACTGGCAGCCACCGTAGTAGCGGCGCCCCGGGTAGCCTTCGGCGTATTTGTTGGTCAGCACGGATCCCTGTGCTTCCATCACTGCGGCAGAAACGATGTTCTCCGATGCGATCAGCTCGATCTCGTCGCGCTGGCGGCCCAGCTCGTCAGTGATCGAAGAATACAGTTCGGGATCGCGATCGGCGAGGGACTGGGTGAAAAAACCGGGGTCACGGGTGGTCTCGGTCATGCTGGCTCCGTCGGGTTGGAGGTGGGATTGCGCGATTTCCTATCGGAAACACGGCCGATCTAAAAGCCCGTAAAGCGACTATTACCTGCGGCAGAACGGCCACTCTGGTCTTTGTGGGGCAGCTGTGCTTGTTTCGGAACCGAATGCGCACCACCGGAAACAGATTTCCGCGCCCTGCGCCCCCAGTCGTGACCTCAGGGTGGCCCCAATGAGAATAGCTTCATGAGAATCGCCTTTCTGGCCAGCTCCGCCAAGGTGGCGCAAACCGCGCTCAAGGCTTTGGTCGACCGCTATGGAAATGTTCCGCCGCAGGAGGCGGAAGTGATCGTGGCTTTGGGCGGAGACGGCTTCATGCTGCGCACCATGCACGAAACCGTCGATCTGCCCGCGCCGGTCTATGGCATGAACCGGGGCACCGTCGGCTTCCTGATGAACGAATATCACGAAGAGGCGCTGATCGAGCGGCTGCGGGAAGCGGAGCAGGAAATCATCAATCCGCTATCGATGACGGCAATGGACCGGGATGGAAAGATCCACCACGCGCTTGCGATCAACGAGGTGTCGCTGCTCCGCGCCGGGCCACAGGCGGCGCGGCTGAAGATTTCGGTGGATGGGCGACAGCGGCTGGCCGAGCTGGTTTGCGACGGGGCGCTGGTGTCCACGCCCGCCGGCTCTACCGCCTATAATTACTCTGCCCACGGCCCCATTCTGCCCATCGGCGCCGACGTCCTGGCTCTGACGGCGGTGGCCGCCTTTCGCCCGCGGCGTTGGCGCGGAGCGCTGCTGCCCAGTACCGCCAATGTGCGTTTTGACGTGCTGGAGGCCGACAAACGCCCGGTGATGGCCGAAGCGGATTCAATCTCATTCGAGAATATCGACTGGGTGGAGATCCGGACGGATACAAGCATCCGGCACAAAATCCTGTTTGATCCCGGCCACGGTCTGGAAGAGCGGCTGATCTCGGAGCAGTTCACCTGATCCAGAAGACTGAGATGTGAAAAGGGGCGCTGCGGTTTGCAGCGCCCCTTTATAAAGGTGTTCAAGGTTGGGGCAGGCTGTGTCAGCCCTGATCCATCATCTCCCACAGCGGCAGATGCATACGGCCAACGCGAGCCTCGATCGCGGCGCAGGCATCGACCGCCATGTCTTCGCGCCAGCGCGGCGATACGATCTGGACGTTGATCGGCTGCGGGCCTTGCTCCAGCTGCGCCAGCCGGGAGGGAACACAGCCCGCAGGTAGCCCCATGAAGTTCATCGCATAGGAATAGACCGCGCAGCCCAGCACCTCGTGCACGCCTTCAGCACCTTCGGTGTCGCGATCCGGTTTGAAGAAGGGCTGCGGCAGGAAGGGGGTCAGCACGAGCGGGTAGTCCTGCTGGAAAAGGGACCACTCCCGCGCGTAGTGGCTGCGTTTTGCCATCATCTGCAGCAGCTCATCGCCCATGAAAGGCGGGAACTCCTGGAAGTAGACCTCGAAGATGTCGCGTACGGTTTGCGATCCGGCGGCATCCACGTCCTTTTTCATCATCGCGTAGACCTCGCCCATCAGGGCGCGATAGCCGTTGCGGCCTGCCTCGAACACATTGGGCGGCTCGACCTCTTCCACCACGTAACCGGCATCGCTCAGCGCATCGCGGGCGGTCAGCAGCGCCGCCTCGACCTCGGGGTGTAGATCATAGCCGTGGGTGTTGCGGGTAAAGGCGACCTTGATCGGTCCTTCGGGGGCTTCCCCGCGCCAGGGCAGGGGGACGTGGAAGGGATCGCGCGCATCGGGGGCGATCATGGTCGGCATTGCCAGGTGCAGATCCTCGGCCGAACGGGTGATCAGACCCTGCACCGACATGGATTGCGCCAACATGCCGCGCTCTGCCTTCTGGCTGGGGTTCCAGGCAGGCACACGGCCCAGGCCCGGTTTCACCGTGACTGCGCCGTTGGCCGCAGCCGGAAAGCGCAGAGAGCCGCCGATATCATTGCCATGCCCCAGCGCGCCGATCCCGGCCATTACGGCTGAACCTGCGCCGCCAGAAGAGCCACCCGGCGAAATATGCCGCCCCCAGGGATTGTAGGTGCGTCCGTGCAGCGGGTTGTCAGTATCAGCACGGAATGAAAACTCCGGCGTATTGGTGCGCCCAATCACGACGGCACCGGCCTTGTGCAAGTTCTCGACTACCGGGGCATCCGCCGGGGCGATGAGATCCTTTAACGCGGTGACCCCGTTCGAGGTCGCATGACCCGTCTGATCGACGTTGATCTTGATGGTGACCGGCACCCCGTGCAGCGGGCCGGGCGCAGCGCCTGCAGCGCGTGCCTTATCGAGGGCCCGGGCGCGTTCCAGCGCCTCGGCGCTCAGGTCTTCGACCACCGCATTGAGCGCGAGATTTGCGGTCTGCATGCGGTCGATCGAGGACTGAACCGCGGCCTCGGCGGAAATGTCCCCGGCACGGGTCTGGGTGGTCAATTCGGTGGCGCTGAGACGCCAGATATCGCTTTGTGTCATATGTAATTCTCCTGCCGGCAGGTTAGACGCCGCGCGTCGGGTTGCAAGGGGATATGCGGCAAAACCAGGGATCATTTTGCGACTTGCTGCGGGAACGGGCAGGGCTGTGCGCATGCCGCGCGGAACGCAAGATGGGCGTCCTGACGCGTGGAGTGCTGCGCATTGATTCGAAGGCGTAGCGGCAGGCCTTAGCCAAATCGGCTTTGCAATTTTGCAGATTTCCAGAAATCGCGCCGTAATACGTAAGGCTCCGCCGCGTTTGCATATATTTGCAGGGCGCAGCCGCAAAGAATTGCAAATTTCTGCTACACTGTGACGCCACGTTCTTTCGGCGGCTTGCCCGGGTGCATCGGTTGGGCGTAACTCTTTTGCATCGAGGAGCGAGGAGGACGCCATGTCGTATCAAGACGTATATGCCAGCTGGAAATCGGATCCTGAGGGGTTCTGGATGGAGGCCGCGAAAGCGATCGACTGGGACCAGGCTCCGAGCCGGGCGCTGAGCGATCTTGGCGGCGGGCTGTACGAATGGTTCGCCGACGGCATGGTCAACACCTGCTACAATGCCGTTGACCGCCACGTGGAAAACGGACGGGGTGAGCAGACGGCGATCATCTATGACAGCCCGATCACCCATACCAAGCGCGAGATTTCATTCGTCGAGCTGCGCAACCGCGTCGCCACGCTGGCCGGTGCGCTGCGGGCCAAGGGCGTTGAAAAGGGTGACCGGGTCATCATCTACATGCCGATGATACCCGAAGCCCTTGAGGCGATGCTGGCCTGCGCCCGTATCGGCGCGGTGCATTCGGTGGTCTTTGGCGGTTTTGCGGCAAACGAACTGGCGGTGCGCATCGACGACGCCACTCCCAAGGCGATCATCGCTGCCTCCTGCGGGTTGGAGCCGGGCCGGGTGGTCCACTACAAGCCGCTCTTGGATGGGGCCATTGATCTGGCCTCGCACAAGCCCGACTTCTGCGTGATCTTCCAGCGTGAACAAGAGGTTGCCGAGCTGGTCGAAGGGCGTGATGTCAACTGGCATGGCTTCCAGTATGGGGTCGAACCGGTCGATTGCGTGCCGGTCGAGGGCAACCACCCGGCGTATATCCTCTATACCTCCGGGACTACGGGGCAACCCAAGGGCGTGATCCGCCACACCGGCGGGCAGCTGGTGGCGCTGAACTGGTCTATGAAGAACATCTACAACGTAGATCCGGGCGACGTATTCTGGGCGGCCTCTGATGTGGGCTGGGTCGTGGGGCACAGCTACATCTGCTATGGGCCACTGATCCATGGCAACACCACAATCGTGTTCGAGGGTAAACCTGTGGGCACCCCCGATGCGGGTACTTTCTGGCGGGTGATTTCCGAGCATAACGTCAAGAGCTTCTTTACCGCTCCTACGGCGTTCCGCGCCGTGAAGCGCGAAGACCCCAAGGGCGAATTCGTCGGTAAATACGATCTGTCCTGCTTGAAACAGGTGTATCTCGCAGGCGAACGTGCTGACCCTGACACCATCACCTGGGCGCAGGACCAGCTGAAGGTGCCGGTGGTCGACCACTGGTGGCAGACTGAAACCGGCTGGTCCATCGCAGCGAACCCGCTGGGGATCGAGGAGCTGCCGACCAAGCTTGGCTCGCCCGCCGTGCCGATGCCGGGCTATGAGGTGGATATTCTGGATGAGGGCGGCAATCCGATGCCTGCAGGTGAACTTGGCGCCATCGCGGTGAAGCTGCCCTTGCCGCCGGGCACCCTGCCAAACCTCTGGAATGCCGAGGAACGTTTCAAGAAAAGCTATCTCACCACCTTCCCGGGCTACTATGAAACCGGCGATGCAGGCATGAAGGATGAGGATGGTTACCTCTATATCATGGCGCGCACTGATGATGTGATCAACGTGGCCGGCCATCGCCTGTCCACCGGCGGCATGGAGGAGGTTCTGGCCTCGCACCCCGATGTTGCCGAATGCGCGGTGATCGGCGTCAGTGATCAGTTGAAGGGGCAGATGCCGGTTGGCTTTCTTTGCCTGAACGCGGGCACCAACCGCCCGGGCGAAGAGATCGTCTCTGAGGTCGTGAAACTGGTACGCGAAAAGATCGGCCCGGTTGCGGCATTCAAACTGGCCGTGGTGGTGGATCGCCTGCCCAAGACGCGGTCTGGCAAGATCCTGCGCGGCACCATGGTCAATATCGCAGACGGCACGCCCTACAAGATGCCCGCAACCATCGACGATCCGGCCATCCTGGATGAGATAAAGGACGCCCTGCAAAGCATCGGCTACGCCAAGGGCTGAACCAGTCTGAAGGCTAGAATACCAAACCGTGCCGCATTGCTGCGGCGCGGTTTGTTCGTTGGGGGTCGAAGAAAGCCAGTGCTCGCGGAGGGTTTTGAAACCCCCGTCTCAGGCCGCCGGACGGTGTGTTTGTAAGGGCGTTTCCGGGGTGGTTTGGACAGCCCGGACGGTGCCTTGCCCCGCGTCGCCGCCGACCTTGAAAGTAGCGACACGCTGCTGCAGCAGCCGGGCGTTGTGCGACAGGTCCAGACTGACCGCGCTGGTTTCTTCCACCATTGCGGCATTGCGCTGCGTGACCTGATCAAGCTGACCGATGCCAACGTTGATCTCTTGCAAGGCGGCTGCCTGTTCCTTGGCGCCACTGGCGATATGACCGATGCGTTCGGAGATGTCCGATGCGCCGCCAATGATGGTCTGAAGTTCCTGGCCGACCTGTGCCACGACATCCACACCCGAATGCACCTGCGAAGAGCTGCGTTCGATCAGCTTTTTGATTTCCCCTGCAGCGCTGCCCGAGCGTTGGGCCAGGGTTCGAACCTCGGCCGCAACCACCGAAAACCCCCTGCCTGCCTCTCCGGCGCGGGCGGCCTCGACGGCGGCATTCAGAGCCAGAAGGTTGGTCTGAAACGAAATGTCGTCAATGAGGGAGACAATGCTTCCGATTTCCTCGGAGGATTGCTTGATCGCCTCCATCGCGTCGACGGCCCGGTCCATGACTTTGTTGCTGTCCTTAGCAGTCCGCTGCGCCGTATCTGCGATGCCTTTGACGTCCTGCGCCAGATTGGCCGAGGAATTGACCGCTGATGACATCTCTTCCAGTGCGGCGGCGGTTTCTTCCAATGTCGCCGCCTGCGATTCCGTGCGTGACGACAGTTCCCCTGAAGCGCCCTCAATCCCGTCGGCGGCTGCGGAGACTGTCGATGCAACCTGTTTGACCGATAGAACCACTTGCTCCAGTTTTTCGATGGCCGCATTGAAGGTGGTGCCGAGGGTGCTCAGCTCTTTGATGTCTGATACCTCGACCCGGTGCCGCAGATCGCCCTGGCTGATGGCCTCTAGCCCGGTAAGGATGCCATCCATGGCTTCCTGGCGGGCGCTGGCATCGGACACGTCGGTGGCAATCTTGATGACTTTGCGCACCTTGCCTTCAGAGTCGAATACGGGCGCATAGGTTGCCTGTATCCAGACAGGTTCGCCGGATTTCGAAACTCGTTCGAAGCGGTCCGAATAATATTCCCCCGATGCCAATCCCGACCAGAAGGTCGCATAATCCGCCGATTGCGCGTCTTCGGGCTTGACGAACATCGAATGATGATGACCTTCGATCTCGCTGAGTTCATAGCCCAGGGTGTCGAGGAAATTCTTGTTTGCTTTTAGGATTGTGCCGTCAGTCGCAAACTCGATAACGGCCTGTGTCCTGTCGATGACGTCCAGAACCGCCTGCTGTTCTTCGAACTTTCTTTCCCGCCGAGTACGGGGCTTGATAATTTTCAGCATCAAATCGTCCTCACATAATAACTCTTGCCTTAGTAATCGGCAGGAAAAAGGGTCTGTCGATACGTGCAAAACGTTGAATTGTTGCAATCAATAAACGATTTGAGGTGCGGGCGTGTTTTTCAAAATTTTCGGTGAAACGGAAGGATGAACAATCTTTTCAGGATCTTCCGAAGTATTTTGTAATCCTTATGGTTGCAGTAGCCGCGGGCGGCTCCATTAACTTTTGCGAATTTTTTACGGCTGTTAATTCGCTATGCTGCTTTTGTGTATGCCTGCCGTGCAACAGTCGGCAAAGGTAATCGCCTAAGTTTTCAGCCGTCTGAACACGTTATCCGGTTTGAGCCGCTGGTTGTCTGCTTGGGTTACCGGTCGGCGAAACGGAGGCGAGGCGCAATACTTGGAACAAATCCATCGATCTGTTAGCGGTAGCTAGGTGTAGAGTTCAATCTGGTGACAGTATTAAGGGGTGGAAATAATGCGTGCGAAGGTTTCTTGGGGACAGAACGCAGACGAGATGGGGTTTGCCCAACCGCATAACATCTTCAATCTTTTCAACGGAATCGTCGGGAATGATGATTTCCCCATCAAGACATCAACTGACCGCGCCCTGGTCGTTGAGGGGCAGTTGGGGTTTGCGGGCTTTCCGCTGGACCTGCGGATGACGATCAAGGGCGTCGGTTTCACCTATCAGGGCGATGAGGTCACGGGCGGGGAGATCCGCCGGATCAAAGTCGAACAGCTGACCGATGATGGCGGGACCGCCAAGATCTTCAATATGCGCGGCTTGCGGATCGACGTGAACGATCTCACCGATGCGATGGATTTTGAAGACAACGGTGGCTTTGATGGCACCGTTGAAGAGCTGCTCTATGGCAAGGGCTGGGTTTACCGGGGCGTGCCTTCGGTGGATGTCATCGACCCGAATGAGATGTTTTTTGGCAATGGCACCCAATTCAGCATGGATGGGCGGGACAAAATCTTTGGCCGCGCCGGGGACGACACCATCCTTAGCGGTGAAGGGCGTGATTTCGTGAGCGGGGGGAACGGCAACGACTTCATTCGCGGCGGGTTGGGGAAAGACACCCTGAAAGGCGGCCGAGGGGATGATGAGATTTATGGCGACGTCGGCTACTGGGACGGGCGACGCGACAAGATCTTTGGCGGTGGCGGCGACGACTACATTGAGGCCGGCGCTGGCAACGACCGTGTCAACGGTGGCCGCGGAAACGATAAGATGGTTGACACTGTCGGGCGCGATACCTTTGTCTTTGGTAAGAGATCCGGTCACGACTGGATCCACGATACTGACAACAACGGTGCCGACTTGATTATCCGCACCGGCAAAGAGATCACGGTCACCTTCATCAATATGGAGGATGAGTTCAGCTCAGGCCCCTGGGCCGGGGAATACTTTGACCGCGGGTTCCTGCTGGAATGGGGGCGCAACAGCCTGCTGCTTGGAACCTATGGCGATATCGAAGATTTCGGCCTAACAGATTATACCATGCTGTGATGGTCAAAGGGCGCAGGGCGAGGAGTATCGCGCCTTGCGCCCGTCAGAAGCCGTCAGAATTTGCTTGCGAACGTCCCGAGCATAAAGCTGCTGCGGGCAGGTTATTGTGTGTGGGTCCTAAGTGGGGCCGTGCCTAAACCATGTGCCGCGCGCGGGCGCCGCGTTCAATGGCGGCGGCGTGCAAGCGGTCGATGTTCAGCTCATACCGCATTTCTTCCAAAAGACGCAGCTCGGATTCCGCCAGCGTGCCATCGGCAGCAGCCACGTCACAGGCCAGCGCATAGGCGGTTTCGAACAGGCGTTCTGGCAGGTTGTCCCGGATCAGGCCGAACAGGGCGTCCAGCCCGTCCTCCTGCTCGAATAGGTCGAAAACGGTCTGCGAGATCGTGTTGATCCGGTCGATGTCATAGTCGGCAAAGACCGGCAACATGTTGACTGCGGATTGGATCTTGACCAGCTCGGCGGTGCGGATGTTCTCGTCCGAGGCCGAAATCGCCACCATCAGCGCCACGAGGCAATCCTGCGGCGTCATCGGATGGGGGGCTTGCTCGCTCATGGGGGCAACCTTTTGTAAAACCACTGTACATCACGGACGATATGCGGGGTTTTCTGCGGGTGCAACCATGCCGGTCCGCAGGTCGGCCCCCGGGGCGGTGTTTTGCCGCCGACAGGCGGATCCTGCAGGTTTTGTTGCGCGGGGCGACGGGGTTTGGCGCCAGTGTTTATTGACTTATGCCGCACCGGCACAATAGAGGAGGAGGCCGGATGCAAGACGCATGCCGGTAAAGCGGATATAGGCCGATTGGCGGCCCCGATGGAGAACAACATGTCTGAACTGCGCGAAACCGCTCTGACGAGCAAAGCCTGGCCGTTTGAAGAAGCACGCCGCATTCTCAAACGTTATGCCAAGGGCGCGCCGGAAAAGGGCTATGTGCTGTTTGAAACCGGCTATGGTCCCTCGGGTCTGCCTCATATCGGCACCTTTGGCGAGGTTGCGCGCACCACGATGATCAAGCGCGCCTTCGAGGTGATCTCCGATATCCCGACCAAACTGATCTGCTTTTCCGACGATCTGGACGGCATGCGTAAGGTGCCGGGCAATGTCCCGAATGCCGAAAGCCTGCACGACCACTTGCAAAAGCCGCTGACCTCGGTGCCCGATCCCTTTGGCACCCACGACAGCTTTGGCCATCACAACAACGCCATGCTGCGCCGGTTCCTGGATACCTTCGGGTTCGAGTATGAATTCTACTCGGCGACCGAATTCTATGGCTCGGGCCAGTTTGACGAGATCCTGAAGCGTGCCTGTGAACGCTATGACGAGATCATGGAGGTCATGCTGAAATCTCTGCGCGAGGAACGGCGCCAGACCTATTCGATCTTCCTGCCGATCCACCCGGAAACCGGCCGCGTTCTGTACGTACCGATGAAAAAGGTGGATGCGGAAAACCACAGCATCACCTTTGACGATGAGGACGGCAGGGAATGGACCCTGCCGGTCACCGGCGGCAACGTGAAACTGCAGTGGAAACCGGATTTCGGCGCGCGCTGGGCGGCGCTGGAAGTTGATTTCGAAATGTACGGCAAGGACCACAGCACCAACACGCCGATCTATGACAAGATCTGCCGGATCCTGGGCTGGCGCGCGCCTGAACATTTTACTTATGAGCTGTTCCTCGATGAGAACGGCCAGAAGATCTCCAAGACCTCGGGCAATGGCGTGTCGATCGATGAATGGCTGACCTATGCCTCTTCCGAGAGCCTTGCCTACTTCATGTATCAAAAGCCGAAAACGGCCAAGCGGATGCATTTCGACGTGATCCCCAAGGCGATGGATGAATACCATCAGCAGCTTCGGGCCTACCACGGTCAGGATCTCAAGGGGCAGCTCAACAACCCGGTTTGGCACATCCACGGCGGCGACGTGCCGGAATCCAAAATGGTGGTGCCTTTCTCGATGCTGCTGAACTTGGCCTCTGTGGCGTCGGCGCATGACAAGGAAACGCTCTGGGGCTTTATCCGCCGCTATGCGCCCGATGCGACGCCGCAGACCCACCCCGATCTGGATGCGGCGGCGGGCTTTGCTGTCAAATACTACGAAGACTTCGTCGAGCCGCAGAAAGTGTTCCGCGCGCCGAGCGACGTCGAACGTGCCGCGCTGGAGGAATTCCGCGGCAAACTGGCACCCTGGGATGGCGAGACCACGGGCGAAGCGCTGCAAGGCATCGTCTTTGAAGTGGGCCGCGAGCATTTCGGCAAGGAGAACATGCGCGACTGGTTCAAGGCGCTTTATGAGGTTCTGCTGGGCGCCAGCCAGGGTCCGCGTTTTGGCGGCTTCGTCGCCCTTTACGGCGTAGAAGAGACTGTTGCCCTGATCGACAAGGCGCTGGCTGGCGAGCTGGTCTGAAGGTCACCGCAAGCCAAGGATGAGAAGGGCGCCCAATGCGGCGCCCTTTGCTGTTCATGGTGCAGCGTTGGTGCAATCGCGTTGTGGGTATGACGCCGTATTCCACAAAGGCGCGCGACACAATATTCGGGTGTCCCTTGCTCTTGAGGTTGGCTGTGATGGACGAAGCGCCATTTCAAGGCGATAGCTCGAACGTTCGCTTTTAGGGGGTAAGGATCGTTTCGTTGGACCCTACCAACTTGTTCACCAGTCTACGCGGCGTATAGTGCAGATATGGAAAATGAAGCCCCAAAGAAACAAAAGACGTCGGTCCGAAAACGAGCCGATGAAATCAAAGAGTTTCGATGCAAGAACTTGATTGCGGTCATTGAAGATCCCGTGGACATCAAGAATATCGGAACGGTCATCCGAAACGTCAACGCGCTCGGTGTAGAAAAGGCCTACGTTGTTGATCCACGCAAAGCGCTGCCAAACGATTGGCAGGCTATGCGGGAAAGAAAATCCTTGTCGTCAACTTCCGTGTCTGCGGTGAAATGGACATTCGTTAAACGGTTCGACAGCACCGAAGAGTGCATGGACCATCTCGAACACAAGGGCTTTGTGTCCGTGGTTACGTCTCCGCATGTTAAGGGGAAATCTAACGTCTACCTCCATGATGGTGACTTCACCAAACACACGAAACTTGCTGTTTGGTTCGGGAACGAAAAACGCGGGATTAGTGAAACTGCAGTCAGCCGTAGCGAAATGTGCGTCGCAGTACCCATGTTCGGCATGATCGAAAGCCTGAACCTTGGCACATGTTCGGGAATCGTTCTCTACGAGGTGACTAAACAGCGACGTGAGTATCAAAGCCAATACAGACGCGCTCGGCATAAGGGCAAGCGAACGAGACCGCTTCCAACCGTTATACCGCGTGAGCAAGAATAACGGCATCCGTTTGACCGGACGCAGCAGAAAAGCTGCCAATCGTGCAGACAGCAGCATCCGATACTCCGGCCTCTATGTGCTCATTGAGGTCCGAGTTCCAGCGCCATCTACGCGCGCCGCGAACTGCACAGGGCGCCCAATGCGGCGCCCTTTTTCTCGACGGCCCGCAAGCTACGCCCTTGTCATCTAATTTTTGACCTGCCGCATTCCTGGCCTAGCTAAGACATCTAGGTATCGTTGGAGGTCGCCAATGTTCAGGTTTGCAAGTTTTGTGTTTTCGCTGGTGCTTCTGGCGCTGCCTGCGGGGGCAGAGGACAGGGACCGGATCACTGGCGTGATCGGGGCCCAGATCGAGGCGTTTCGCGATGATGACGTCACGCGGGCTTTCGGTTTTGCCTCCCCCCGCATCCGCAGCCTGTTTGGCACGCCCGAACGCTTTGGCGAGATGGTCGAGCGCGGCTATCCCATGGTTCTGCGCCCAAACCAGGTCCGCTATCTGGAGCTGCGAGAGGTCGCCGGTAACCTCTGGCAACGGGTGCTGATCACAGATCAGGACGCGCGGCTGCACCTGCTGGATTATCAGGTTGTCGGGGAAGGCAGCGATTGGAAAATCAACGCCGTGCAAATCCTGAAAGTGCCACAAGGCAATGCCTGAAGGCATGAGGCCCGGTGCAGGAGCAGCGCGCGCCTGTCTGACGCCGGATTAAGCCGGACATTCTAAACCCTTTCTGATCTGCGCTGCTGGCGCGTCGTGGCATAGGAAAGGGTTTCCCATGAACAAGGTGATCACCGATGGGCTGCAACTGACGCCTTTACCGTTCGAGGAAGGGCTGGATCAGTGGTCCAGCGGCGATGGCACGCCGGGCTCGGATACTTATGACGGGGTGGTGAACGCGGCCTATGTGGCGGCGGATGCGGATTTTGGCGGCTGCCTTGAGCTACAAAAGCTCGACAGCACGCAAAAGCTGCGTTTCATGGGAAAGACGCCGATCTTGCCGGGGTGTTACCTGCAGGTCCGCGCCCGTATCAAGGCGATCAGCGGCGCGCTTCCGACGGTGCGGGTCGCGGGCTGGGCCGGGCAGGCCAATAACAGCCACCTGTCCGGGGTGGTCGAAACCGGCACCAGCACGACGCTGACCTCGTATGGGCAGGTGGTGGAGATCACGGCCATCGTCGGGACTGGCAGTCGCAGTGGGGTGGATATGCCCTGGGGCCTTGCGGCCGACCACGGGCATTTCGGACTGGACCTGATTGGCCCCAATGGCGGCGTTGTGCGGATCGACGATATCGAGATCACCGATATCACAAGCGCCTTTCTGCGTGATATGATCAGCCTTGTGGATGTGACGGATTTCGGCGCCATCGGGGACGGGGTTCAGGACAACACAGCCGCCTTTGAAGCCGCCGATGCTGCCGCCGACGGGCGCCGGGTTCTGGTGCCGGAAGGGGAATTCTATCTGGCCGAAACGGTGTCGATGTACAATGAGATGGTGTTCGAAGGCACGCTCTCCATGCCGACAGACAAAATGTTGCTCATGCGGCGCAATTTCGATTTTCCCGCCTATGCCGCTGCCTTTGGTGACGAAGAGCTTGCCTTCAAGAAGGCATTTCAGGCGCTGCTCAACAACGTGGATCATGAATCGCTGGATCTGCGGGGGCGCATGATCACCGTGACAAAACCGATCGACATGCAGGCGGCGGTGCCGAACCGCAGCTCTTATGCCACCCGCCGGGTGATCCGCAACGGTCAGTTTTCCGCCGTGGGCGGCGCGGCCTGGGATACCGAAACCGTGAGCTCTCAGGCGACCTACGACAGCGGCGATCCGCGCAAGCTGCGCAACGTGGCCAATATCGCCAATATCGCCATTGGCGCATTGGTCGAAGGCAGCGGGGTGGGGCGGGAAATCTACGTGCGGGCCAAGAACACCGGCGCGGGTGAGCTGACGCTGAACGCGCCGCTTTATGACGCGGTGGGCACGCAGAATTTCACCTTCAAGGACTTCAAGTATCTGCTGGATTTCTCCGGCTTCAGCCAACTCAGCAAATTTGGCATGACCGAGGTCGAGGTGCAGTGCAATTCCCATTGCAGCGCCCTGCGCCTGCCGTCGGCGGGCACCGTCTTCAGTCTCGATCATTGCTTCATCTCCAGGCCCAAGGATCGCGGGATCACCTCGATCGGGTCGGGCTGTCAGGGCATACTGGTCGACAATTGCCAGTTCCTGTCCGCCGAAGAGCCGCTTGATGTGCCGGACCGGAGCAGCGTGGCCATCAACGTCAACGCCAATGATGCCAAGCTGCGCAACAACCGTGCCAGCAAATTCCGCCATTTTGCGCTGTTGGCCGGGGCGAATAATACGGTCACCGGCAACCATTTCTTTCAGGGTGACAGTATCGCCAATGGCGTGCGCACCGCCGGGCTGGTGCTGACGAATACCTATTGTTCGACGACCGTGTCCGACAATTACATCGACAATTGTTTTGTCGAATGGACGAACGAACAGGACCCGACGCCGGATTTCAGTTCAGGCTTTTCCTTCAGCGCCCTGTCGATCACTGACAATGTGTTTCTGTCTGGTGAGGTCGCGCCCTGGTTCAGCTATATCGTGGTCAAACCCTATGGCACCGGGCATTTCCTGAACGGTGTCACGGTCTCGGGCAACAAGTTCCGGTCGATCAATGGTTTCATAGACCGGGCTGAACGGGTGGATACCAGTTTCTCCGGGCTGGATTTCAGCCGCAGCAAGATGGTCTTTTTCGAAGGCAATACCTTTCACGGGATCACCTCTCCCGCCGCCAGTCCTCTGCGGCTGGAATACACCCAAGGCAGCGCTGCCACGACCTGGACCATCGACACGGATGGGCAGCTGCCGTTTGAAGGCCACGCGCGCAAGGTGGATGCGATTACCGCTCTGGGGCCGATCAGCACCTCTGGTGGCAGCAAACGCTATGCCATGCCCTATGCCGAGGTCGAGCAGGGTAGCGGTAAGGACCGGGTCAAGCTGAACTGGCAGGACGCGGTCAAGGGAGAGGTGCAGGTGATCGTGCGGGTGGACCGCTAGCGCGCCACTCAGGCGGGGGCCGTAAGATCATCTGGGGTTAGGACAAAGGCCTTGCCAAAGCCGCCGTTCAGATGTCCTGCTGTCACGTCCAGCCGGACAAAGGCAAAATCGCCAAACCCGATGTAGAGCTTCGCCTTGGGGTGGTCCTGCAGGTAATGCGCGGCCAGGCGGGCGTGTTCTTCGCCGGTATTGGGGATGAACTGCGCATGACCCTGCAGGCTGAGCCGGGGATGCGTCAGGGGATCACCCTTGTCACCCGGCTCCCCGACGAGAAAGGAACAGGCCGCGTTGTTCTGCAAAGCACGCGTGTGGGCGGAGAGGGCCGAGATCAGGCTGATCGGATGCCCTTCTGGCGACAGGCCAAAGGCGACACGCGTGACCAGCGGTGTGCCATCCTCGGTAATGACTCCCAGGGCGGCGAAACGTGCCTTCTCCATCAGTGACCGGGCAAGGCTGCGGGCGTCGTCATCGGTGGGGCGGATTGGATCTGTCATCGGATTGTTGTCCTGAGCCTGTTTCAGAACCTATGCCACAGGGATATTTTCAGGCCAAGGCTCTGCCTGTCGGCCTGTTTGTGCTCCAGCCCCACAACCAGTTCCTGACCGGGTGCCGTCCGGTATCGCAGACTTGGGGTGATGGCATAGGTCAATGGCGCCCCGACGCTGCGGGAGGTTTCGATCTGCAGCATTGGCGACAGGGCCGATCGGGTGTTGAGGCCAAAGGTGGCATCAAGTTTCCAGATCGGATCGGGGAGGCTGGCCCGGTATTCGTAACTGGCATCCAGCGAAATCCAGCCGCTGGCGCGGGCGGTCGTGAAATCATGCCCGAAGGACAGGGTGGCGCGGGACATGGGACTCCAATAGCCACGCTGGTGACTGCCGCCACCTGCGACTGTCAGCGCCAGCCGGGGCCGGGTTTCCCCGGTGGTCAGCGGGATCCGGGCAAACAGCAGGGCGTGGCCCGTTTGCCGGTCGTTCTGGTTCAGATCCACCCCAAGGGTCAGCCACGGCGACCAGCCGTATTCCCCGAAATACCCCAGCTCATGGCGCAGAGTGCCATCCTCGGTCTGCCGCAGGGTGGCGCTGGTGGCAACAAAACCCTGGCCCGTCTGACGCAGCCAAGCCCCGGCCAGCGCGGGCGGCGCCAGAAGCAGGCTGAACAGGCAGGAGAGGATCCAGATCCGCAATTGAAACTCCCCTGGGTTGCTTTGTTGATTTGGAATCAACCTTTGTATGTTTTTGCCACAAACTCAAGTTGCACGCGGAAAACAGTCTTGTTTGCGGCAAAATCGTCGTAGGGTGGAGGTGTTCAGGGCCAATCACGGGAGGAAACGATGCCGACAATTTCCAAAACGGCCGATATTCAGACGGTCATCACCACTTTTGAAATGACACCGGGAACCTGTCAGGATCTGCTGGATGCGCTGACAGACGCCTATGACAATTTCATTTCCCGGCAGCCAGGGTTCATTGCGGCGGGGCTGCACGTGAATGATGCGCAAACCCGGATCGCAAACTATTCCCAGTGGAAACGGCGCGAGGATTTCATGGCGATGCTGCGCTCGGAGGAAATGCGTGAACGCAACCGCCAGATCAGCGCCCTGTGCCGCAGTTTCGAACCGGTGATGTACGAAGTTGCCGCCACCTTTGACTGAGATCTGCAAATAGACTGATATGGATCAAGGCCTTGGGGGCACGCGCCGGGCATGTTGTCCCCAAGCCCGAATGACTGGAGGACCCAATGTATCACAATATTCTTGTACCGATTTCCTTTGACCCTGACCGCGATGTATCCGCACCTTTGAAACTGGCGCGCCTCTTGGCGACGCCTGAGGCGAAGATCACCCTGCTGCATGTGGTGGAACAGATCCCGTCCTACGCGATCACCTATATGCCGGCCGATTACATGGCCGAGGCCCGCGCTGCGCTGGAAAGCGAGCTGTCGGCACTGGCGGATACCCTGCCCAATGCCAAAGGTCTGGTCATTGAAGGGCATTCGGGGCGGTCGATCCTCGATTGGGCCGAGCAGAACAACCCCGATCTGATCATCATCGCGTCACACCGTCCGGGCATGCAGGATCTGCTCTTGGGCTCGACCGCAGCGCAGGTGGTGCGGCACGCCGGTTGCGCCGTCCATGTGGTACGCTGAGGTGATCTGAAACGGTATTCCTGAACTTTCAGAAGCGAGAACGGGGGCGCGTGTATCGTGCCTCCGATCTGTTTTGATCCGATGCCTAACCGGACCGACAGGTCTGATCATCCAGCCAGCCCGACCAAACGGTGCAAAGCCACGGCGGCCAGCCGCACGGCTGTGCTGCCCGGCTGTACGCCCTTCAACAGAGCGGAGCGGAGCAGCGCCTTGTTGGAATTCAGCGCATCGGCAATGCGGGAATAATAGACCTGTTTTTCCTCTGGCGCCCGCAGCAGGATGGTTTCGGCTTGCTGGATCGCCTTCCGCGTCTGTTGTTTCATCCTCGGCAGGGCAGAGGGTTTGACCGGAGTGTATACCTCAAACCCACGACGTTTGGGTTTCGTACCCGGATCGCGGTTCTTGGCAATCGCAGCGCTAAGGGTGTTCTCGACAAGGTCCAGCGCCTTCTGCGCTTCGGAATAGGCCGTGTTGCCGCGCAGTTTGTCGCCAGACCGTTTGTAAACCAGCCGGTAGCAATCGTAGCGGTAGACCCATTCGACATTTTCGCAGCGGCTGAAGCCCCGCGATAGGGTATTGGCGACGCTTTTGCTTGTTGCGGCGGACAGGCCGACAGAGGACCCGCTGCCTCCGTAACCTGCATCGCCGCCAGCGTGAAGTGCTCCTGCGGAGATCACAAACAGGCCAAGGATGGCAACGCGAAAAATACTCATAAACAAAACTCCTGTGTACCAATGTCAGGCTAGCACAGAATGATGATCAGGCAAGGAGGCAAACCGGGGCAGGAGGCGTCTTGCAATCCCCTGCACAGGATCTGAACAGGCTCAGATCACTTCCATTTTCGTTTCACATTGCCGCCGCGTTGTCCTGGCTTGCCCGCCGTGGACCTGCCACGGGTTTTCACCGCAGCCTCAGCAGCCGCATCGACGGCGGACTGGCGGGCCAGCGGATCGTCTGAGACCGCCAGATCCACGGCCTCCAGCCGTTTGACCTCGTCCCGCAGGCGGGCGGCTTCTTCGAACTCGAGGTTCTCGGCGGCCTTGCGCATCTGCTCCCGCAGCCCGTTGAGGTGGGCTTCGAGATTGGCGCCATGCATCGGCTTGTCGATATTGGCGGTGACGCGGTTCATGTCCACATCGCCCTGGTAGAGACCCGCCATGACGTCCTCGACGTTCTTCTTGACGGTTTCCGGCGTGATGCCGTGTTCCTCGTTATAGGCGATCTGCTTGGCCCGGCGGCGGTCGGTTTCTCCGATGGCCCGCTCCATCGAGCCGGTGATCCGGTCGGCATACATGATGACACGGCCATCGGCGTTCCGCGCCGCGCGACCGATGGTCTGGATCAGCGAGGTTTCAGAACGCAGGAAGCCTTCCTTATCGGCATCCAGGATGGCCACCAGCCCGCATTCGGGAATATCAAGGCCCTCCCGCAAGAGGTTGATGCCCACCAGAACATCAAAGGCGCCAAGCCGCAGATCGCGCAGGATTTCGATTCGCTCCAGCGTGTCGATGTCGCTGTGCATGTAGCGCACCTTGATACCCTGCTCGTGCAGGTATTCGGTCAGATCCTCGGCCATGCGTTTGGTCAGCACGGTACAAAGCGTGCGGAAGCCATCGGCAGAGACCTTACGGATCTCGTCCAGCAGGTCGTCCACCTGCATGTCGACGGGGCGGATTTCGACCATTGGGTCCAACAGACCCGTGGGTCGGATCACCTGTTCGGCAAAAACGCCGCCAGCCTGTTCCAGTTCCCACGCGGCGGGGGTGGCCGAGACAAAGACCGACTGCGGCCGCATTGCATCCCATTCCTCAAACTTCAGCGGGCGGTTGTCCATGCAGGAAGGCAGCCGGAAGCCGTGTTCGGCCAGGGTGAACTTGCGCCGGTGGTCGCCCTTGTACATGGCGCCGATCTGCGGCACCGAGACGTGGCTTTCGTCAGCAAAGACAATGGCGTTGTCAGGGATGAATTCAAACAGGGTAGGGGGCGGCTCGCCGGGCGCGCGGCCCGTCAGATAGCGCGAGTAATTCTCGATCCCGTTGCAGTGGCCGGTGGCCTCCAGCATTTCAATGTCGAAATTGGTGCGTTGCTCCAGCCGCTGCGCCTCCAGAAGCTTGCCGTCTCCAACCAGCTGATCCAGCCGCATCCGGAGCTCTTTCTTGATCTCGATAACCGCCTGGTTCAGCGTCGGTTTCGGCGTCACATAGTGGGAGTTCGCATAGACCCGGATCTGTTCGAAACTGCCGGTGCGCTCCCCGGTCAGCGGATCGAACTCGGTGATCGCCTCCAGTTCCTCGCCAAAGAACGAC
The DNA here is from genome assembly GCF_041300735.1 of Phaeobacter sp. SYSU ZJ3003. NCBI lineage: Bacteria > Pseudomonadati > Pseudomonadota > Alphaproteobacteria > Rhodobacterales > Roseobacteraceae > Phaeobacter > Phaeobacter sp. SYSU ZJ3003. The sequence goes on from NZ_PXNU01000044.1 coordinate 45,586, forward strand.
AGTTTCCACGCGCGGTCTTCAAGGTGTGCCGGGAAAACCTCAAGCGTGTCTCCCCGCACCCGGAACGAGCCGCGCTGGAACGCCTGATCGTTGCGCTTGTACTGCTGGGCCACCAGATCGGCCATCACCTGCCGCTGGTCGTACATCTCACCGACCTTCAGATCCTGGGTCATTGCCGAATAGGTCTCGACGCTGCCGATACCGTAGATACAGGAGACCGAGGCGATGATGATCACGTCATCGCGTTCCAGAAGCGCCCGCGTGGCCGAGTGGCGCATCCGGTCGATCTGTTCGTTGATCTGGCTTTCCTTCTCGATATAGGTGTCGCTGCGCGGCACATAGGCCTCGGGCTGGTAGTAGTCGTAGAAGGATACGAAATACTCGACCGAGTTTTCTGGGAAGAACCCCTTGAATTCACCGTACAATTGCGCCGCCAGCGTCTTGTTCGGGGCCAGAATGATGGCCGGGCGCTGGGTTTTCTCGATCACCTTGGCCATGGTGAAGGTCTTGCCTGTACCAGTGGCGCCCAAGAGCACCTGATTGCGCTCGCCTTCGTTGACGCCGGCGCTCAGCTCCGCAATTGCGGTGGGCTGATCCCCGGCCGGGCTGAACTCCGTGTTCATCACAAAGCTCTTGCCACCTTCCAGCTTGGGGCGCTGGACGGCCTCGCGTTCGGTCATCATCGGCAGCGATTTGTCGGAATGGGCGTAGGGCATTGGCGCTCCTCAGTCTGGCGGCCATACACTTGATCTCTTTTTGTTCCAGATCAAGGGGGCAGGGGCAAGTCCTGGGCAAGTTCCCGAAAAATTGCACGGCACTGCGACGGAGCTTGCGGCCTGCTGCGTTGCAGAAAGAGTGGCGTAAAACGATCCGGGGACAAAACCATGCGGAAGCTTATTTTCTGGAGTCATTTGACGGTCGGCCTGATGGTTGCCCTTGTGGTGCTGATGCTGTCACTGACGGGGCTGTTGCTAACCTATGAGGCGCAGATCACCCGTTGGGCGCAGACACCCGCCGTGTCCGAAGTGGGCACAGAGAGGCTGTCTGCGGATGAACTGGCAGGCATCGCCCCGATTGAAACAGGGGGGCGGGCGACAGCGCTTCGTTTTGCAAAAGATCCGGATGCCCCCGTGGCCGTGCAGGTCGGGCGAAATTCCACACTGTTTCTCGATCCATTCACCGGCGATTTACTGCCGGAACAGGGTGCGGGAGTCGCTGCATTCTTTTCCACGGTTGAACATCTGCACCGCTGGTTTTCGCTCTCTGGCGATGGGCGCGATCTGGGCAGGGCGGTGACAGGGGCCGCGAACCTTGGCTTTCTGTTCATTCTGGCAAGCGGCCTCTACCTTTGGTGGCCCCGGGCGTGGAAATGGCGGATTGTCCGCATGAACCTGTGGTTTCGCAAAGGCCTGCCCAGCAGCAAGGCCCGCGATTACAACTGGCACCATGTCTTCGGCTTCTGGGCGCTTGTGCCCCTGCTGGCGATTGTGGTGTCAGGCGTGGTGATCTCTTACCCCTGGGCCAGCGATCTTGTGTTCCGCCTTTATGGCGAAGAACCGGTGCAACTGCGTCGGCGGGCAGGGGCCGGGCAGGGCGCGTCGGACGCCGTGGCCGAGGTTTCAGGTCTCGATCTGGCGCTGTTGCAGGCCAGCGCGAATATTCCGGACTGGCAGCGGATGGAAGTTGCGCTGCCGGTTGCAGAAAAAATCCGCATCACCGTCGACAGCGGCACCGGCCGCCAGCCGACGAAACAGGTAACGCTGACCATGGATGCCCGGGATGGGGCGGTATTGGATCGCAGTGACTTCTCTGACCGCAGCGCGGGTCAGCAGGCGCGGATATTCCTGCGGTTCCTGCATACCGGAGAGGTTTTTGGCCTATTGGGGCAGACTTTGGCGGGGTTGGCGGCCGCATTTGCTCTGGTGATGACCTATACCGGCGCGGCGCTCAGCTATCGCCGCCTGATCCAACCGCTGTTGCGGCGCAGGCGCAGCAGGCAGACGGGTTAGCATTGTCGCAATACTAAGGATAAATCGATCTTGCCGCAGCGCGCGTATCATCGCATATAGGCAGCATCGGATGAGTAGGAGACTGCAATGCAAGCGCGTATTTACCGGCCAGCGAGAAACGCCATGACCTCGGGCATGGCCAAGACGCGGAAATGGGTTCTGGAGTTTGCACCCGCAAGCGCCCGCGAGGTTGATCCTCTGATGGGCTGGACTTCCTCTGCCGATACCCAAAGCCAGGTCCGCCTGCGCTTTGACAGCAAGGAAGAGGCGCTGGAATACGCCAAGGATCACGGCATCACCGCCGAGGTGGTCGAACCGAAGACCCGCAAGACCAACATCCGCCCCGGCGGCTATGGCGATAACTTCGCCACCAACCGCCGCGGTCCCTGGACCCACTGAACCTGTAAATCGGGGCAAGGTTGTCGCGGAATCGGGGCAAAGATTTCGCGGAGCCTCAGATTTAGATATTGGTGAGCGCGGCGCACAGCATGTTGATGCTTGTCGCATCGCCGCCGGAATCCCCCCGAACACGATTCCCTCAGGGCGACCCAACCGGTCGCCCGTTGTATTTCCAGATCTGCCAGAGTGCCCATCATGATCATTACCCACCTCGTCACCCACAATGGCGGTTTCCACGCGGACGAACTTCTTTCCTCGGTCATCCTGACCCGCCTGTTCCCGCAGGCCGAGGTGGTGCGCACTCGTGACGCCGCGTGGATCACCCCCGGTGAGGGCAAGATCATCTATGATGTCGGCCGCGATTATGACGCTGAGGCGGGCATTTTTGACCACCATCAGCGCCCCAATCCCCTGCGTGAGGACGAACAGCCCTACAGTTCCTTCGGTCTGATCTGGAAGCATTTCGGCCTTGACTACCTCCGCGCTTTGGAGATCCCCGAGGCCGATCTGGAAGACATCCACGCCAGCTTTGAGCAGAGCTTTGTCCTGCCCATCGACCTGATAGACAACGGCGCGATGAACCCTTCGGTCGCAGGTCCGCTGACGCCTTTGACCCTCTCGGTCCTGTTGGAAAGCCTGAAGCCCGTCTTCGACAACCGCAGCGCGGACGCGGACGATAAAGCTTTTGCAGAAGCTCTGCCGATCGCGCGGGCGTTTGTCGAGGCGTCGATCACCAAGAAAGCCGCCAAGCGTCGTGCCGAAGCCATGGTCATCAAGGCGATCCAGGATGCTGGCCACTCGCGCATTCTGGAATTGCCCATGGGCATGCCCTTCCGCTCGGCCATTGAGGCGACTGGCGCGGACCACCTGTTGTTCGTGGTGGCCCCCCGTGACAATGACTGGTCCATCGGCGGTATTCGCATCAGCGGTGACAGCTTTGAGCAACGCGCCGATCTGCCCGCCGCATGGGCTGGCCTGACCGACAAGGCATTGGAAGAAGCCAGCAGCGTCAAAGGCGCAAAGTTCTGTCACAACGGACGGTTCATCGCGGTTGCCAGCAGCCGTGAGGCAGCCCTTAAGATGGCTGAACTGGCCGTCGAAGAGGCTAAGCGCACAGGCGCCGCAGCCTGATCTCGCCGCAGCCTGATCTCGTAGGAGGGCACGATGGATTTCCTGCTGAACGGAGACGAAACGGGGCGAACCACAATCCTTCTGGCCCATGGTTCTGGCGCAGCGATGGACACCCCTTGGATGGATACGGTTGCCGAAGGGCTGGACGCCCAAGGCTTCCGCGTCGCCCGCTTCGAGTTCAGCTACATGTCCGCCCGTCGCACTGGTGGCTCTAAGCGCCCACCGGCAAAGGCCGACACCTACGCGCCGGAATTTCTTGCCGCCATTGACGCGCTTGGCTGCGATGGTCCGCTGATCATTGGTGGGAAAAGTATGGGCGGCCGCGTGGCCAGCCTGATCGCTCAGGACCTTTATGACGCGGGGCGGATCAAAGGAATGCTGTGCCTCGGCTTCCCGTTCCATCCGCCGAAGAAGCCCGGCAATCGACGTGGTGAGAACCTTGCCGAGATAACCTGTCCAACCCTCATCTGCCAAGGCACCCGCGATCCATTCGGCACGCGGGAAGAGGTGCAGGAATACGATCTGTCCAATGCCGTGACCCTGCACTGGCTGGAAGACGGCGATCACGACCTGAAGCCCCGTAAACGGTTGACCGGAAAGACTCTTGAGGACCAACTCCTTGAGCTCGCGGAGCAAGTCAAGGTCTGGGCAAATTCCTGCTTCTGATTGGCTTCGTCAATATTCGACTGGAGAAATCTAGGCGCCAATTTCGGCCCAATCCGGCCCTGCGTGTGAGACAGCGCGTATGACCGCTCGAAGCCTTTACCCGTGTCGTAAGCTACCTGGAAGCGGGAAAATGGTATTTGACGCAGTCACAACGGTTTCGATGGTTGAGGCGTTCCAGACCGCGATCCCCCTTTGCGATCTCCCCGAATATCTCGGCGCAACGAAACAGCAAATTGAAGTTCTCTCTCTCGGCGGCATTGTTCTCCCGCTGACCCTAAGGACGAAACGCGGCTCGGTTCGGCACGTCCTCTTTGGTCGATCGCACCTTGATCAGCTACTGGCATTAATCGCCGGTTTGTCGGCAACACCGGTGTTCGGCGAAGGCGCTTCTGCATCCGATCTTTTATGCTTGCCAGCGTGGGGCCGACCGATTTGAGTACCTGTTTTCCGAAATTCTCAACGGAAACATCCCGGCATTCCGACATCCCCGCAAGCAAGGGATTGAATTACTCCTTGTAGATGTTGTCCCCTTGGTTTTCGCGAAAAACGCAGCCTGACCTACCCCCGCAGATCTTGAGATGGAGCCCGCTTCGGAGGACTTTTCTTTTCTATTTCAGGGAGTTCGCGGGATCTTGCCCCTATTCTCGCGGCATCCTTGCTCCGAGGGAGGAAAGGCGTAAAATAAGGCTTTGAAATCATGTTGAATTTTTTGCCGCGTGGAAACAACTTTGCCCCGACTTACAGAACCAAAGATGCCCGAAACCGTGATTGTACCGGCCCGTCCTTCGGATCCCGATGCGGCGGTTCTGATCCGGCGCCACCTGGATCAGATGGCCGCGCAATCACCGGAAGAGAGCTGTCACGCGCTGGACGGCAGTAGTCTTGAAGGTCCGGACGTGCAGTTCTTCCTGCTGCGCCGTGATGGTCAGGCGATCGGTATGGGCGCGCTGAAGCGGCTGGCGGATAACACCCGTGAGCTGAAATCGATGCACACGCTCTCTGAGGCCCGCGGCAGTGGCGCGGGCAGGGCCATTCTGGACCATCTCCTGAAGCTTGCCCGTCAGGAAAGCGCCTCTGGCATTTACCTGGAGACCGGCTCTACCCCAGAGTTCCTCCCGGCGCGAAAGCTTTATGAAAGCTACGGATTTTCGGAGTGTCCGCCCTTTGGGGACTACAGTGAAGATCCCTGGTCTGTCTTTATGCATCTGGACCTGTCAGCCGCGCCTTGACCCTTGCATTGCGGGTGTCGTAACTGGTCCTCAGCGGTCCCTTAGCTCAACTGGATAGAGCAGCTGACTTCTAATCAGCAGGTTCGGGGTTCGAGTCCTCGAGGGATCGCCATTATTGGGAATGTGCCAATTAGGCATAAGTGAGCTACTCCCCATTTGTTGGACAGGATCTGGCGCAATTTAAGCTACTCTTTGCATCTGCTGATCGGTTTGGGTTGTTTCATTTCGCTGCCAATAGATCACAGCGGGTGGTTGGCCGCCAAGGGCGGAATGTGGGCGCTTGCGGTTTTAGAACTCGATCCACTTTCCGACACCTGCTTTCGCTTCCGACCCGGTCTCCCAGGAATGCAGGTAGACACACTTGTAAATGCTGGATTGAATTTCCCCGGAAGTGCTGGCGCAAATTTCCCCACCTCGCGGGTTCGGCG
>NZ_PXNU01000045.1:0-9869 GCF_041300735.1 Phaeobacter sp. SYSU ZJ3003
CGCGCAGGCCTCTGCGGCGGGAACCTATGGCACGTTCACGCTGTTGGCGGCGGGGGCTTGGACCTATGCGGCTGACAACACTCAGGCGGCGATTCAGTCGCTTGGCGCGGGCGAAGAGCTGACCGACAGTTTTACGGCGGTGGCGGCAGACGGGACCGAACAGGTTGTGACGGTTAAGATCACCGGTGTGAATGATGTCGCGGTGATTGGCGGGGCTGCAACGGGTTCGGTAACCGAAGGTGCCGCCTCTATACTGGAGACCAGCGGGACACTGACAGTGTTTGACGCTGACGCCGGCGAGGCGGTTTTTACCGCTCAGTCTTCTGCTGTTGGGACCTATGGCACGTTCACGCTGACTGCGGCGGGGGCTTGGACCTATTCGGCGGATAATGCCCAAGCTGCAATCCAGGAGTTGGGCGCGGGCGAAGAGCTGACCGACAGTTTTACGGCGGTGACGGCAGACGGGACCGAACAGGCGGTCACCGTTACTATTAAACAGCCACGGCTTGCCGTGGTCGAGTTTTCTGATGTCGAGGCGGGCACGGGTGGCTTCGTGATCGCCGGCGGCTCTTTGGCGGACCAATCTGGCTGGTCGATTAGTTCTGCGGGCGATGTGAACGGCGACGGGTTCGACGACCTGATCGTCGGGGCGCGATGGGATGACCCGAATGGGAACCGTTCTGGTGCTAGCTTTGTGGTGTTTGGCAAGACTGACGGCGCCGCCGTTGAGCTTTCTGACGTCGAGGCGGGAAGTGGCGGCTTCGTGATTAACGGAGTCTCGGCGTACGACTACGCTGGCTTTTCTGTCAGTTCTGCAAATGATGTGAACGGCGATGGTTTTGACGACGTCATTGTCGGTGTGTTGTCCGACGACCCGAACGGTTCTAATTCCGGCGCGAGTTTCGTGGTTTTTGGAAAACCCGATGAGACGGCGGTGGAGCTGTCAGATATCGAGGCGGGCAATGGCGGCTACGTGATCAACGGCGTCTCAGCGGGGGACGAATCTGGCCGTTCGGTGAGTTCCGCGGGGGATGTTAATGGCGACGGGTTCGATGACCTGATCGTAGGGGCGTGGTACGATGACCCGAATGGGCCTAATTCTGGCGCAAGCTTCGTGGTGTTTGGCAAGACTGGTGAGACGGCGGTTGAGCTGTCGGATATTGAAGCGGGTACGGGTGGCTTCGTGATCAACGGCGTCTCGGCGGGCGACTGGTCGGGTCTCTCCATCAGTTCTGCGGGGGATGTGAATGGGGATGGTTTTGATGACCTGATCATCGGTGCGCAGGAAGCCGACCCGAATGGGGATCGCTCTGGCGCGAGCTTCGTGGTGTTTGGCAAGACCGACGGGTTGCCGGTGGAGCTATCGCATGTCGAAGCGGGTAGCAGCGGTTTCGTAATCAATGGGATTTCAACGCGAGATTTCTCGGGCCACGATGTCAGTTCTGCAGGGGACGTTAATGGGGATGGGCTCAATGACTTGATCATCGGCGCACATCACGATGACCCGAATGGGCTTAGATCCGGTGCGAGTTTCGTGGTATTTGGAAAGACTGACCGGACTAAAGTGGAGCTTTCAGATGTCGAGAGCGGCATTGGTGGGTTCGTAATCAATGGAGTATCTGAGGACGATAGGGCAGGCAAGTCTGTCAGTTCTGTGGGAGATTTGAATGGCGACGGGTTGGACGACCTGATGATCGGAGCATATCTAGACGACCCGAACGGTTCTAACTCCGGTGCTAGCTTTGTTGTGTTCGGAAAAACTGACGGAACGGCGGTGGAATTGTCGGATGTTGAAGTGGGAAGTGGTGGCTTCGTGCTCAACGGAGTATCGGCGGATGATCAATCCGGCTTGTCGGTCAGTTCCGCGGGAGATGTGAACGGCGACGGTTTTGACGACCTGATCGTAGGGGCGCCTTTGGATGATCTGAATGGGTATAACTCCGGCGCAAGCTTCGTGGTTTTCGGCGGAGATTTCACCGGCGCAGTCACCGCGATTGGCACGGTTGGCAATGATACCCTGACCGGCACGACTGCCCGTGATGTTCTGGTCGGGGGCACCGGGAATGACACGCTTGATGGCGCTGGCGGCGCGGATGTGCTGTACGGTGGCGCCGGTGATGACGAGATCGCTATTGCCGATCTGGCCTTTGACCGGATCGACGGCGGCAATGGCACCGACAGGCTGACGCTGACAGGAACCGGCCTAACGCTTGACCTTGACCTGCTGGACAATACCTCGCTCATCTCAATTGAACAGATTGATCTCAACGGTGGCGGCAACGCGCTCACGATCTCGCCGGTCGAGCTGTTCCGGCTGGCCGAAAGCACCAACACGCTGCGCGTTCTGGGGACAAACGGAGATGCGGTGGAGCTGACCGGTAGCCTTTGGAGCCAAGGAGTGGACATCACTGATGGTGGCGTGACCTATGCGGTTTACAAAAACGGCAATGCAACGCTTGAAGTGGCGGCAGATGTTGCGGTCGAGGGGCTTATTCCCCTTCCGGCCGTGGAACTGTCGGATGTCGAAGCTGGAACCGGTGGTTTCGTGATCAATGGGGTTTCGGCGGGGGATGTTTCAGGTGTCTCTGTAAGTTCTGCCAGCGATGTAAACGGCGATGGGTTTGACGACCTGATTGTTGGGGCTCAGGCTGATGACCCGAATGGTGAGGCTTCCGGCGCGAGCTTCGTGGTGTTTGGTAAGACCGACGGGACTGCTGTGGAACTGTCGGACGTCGAGGCGGGCACGGGCGGCTTCGTGATCAACGGCGTCTCGCCGGGGGATGTTTCAGGCGGCTCTGTGAGTTCCGCGGGCGATGTGAACCGCGATGGGCTCGGTGATCTAGTAATTGGGGCTTTCAACGATGACCCAAATGGAGATCGTTCTGGCGCGAGTTTCATAGTATTTGGCAAGACTGATGGGACGGCGGTTGAGCTGTCGGATATTGCAGCGGGTACGGGTGGCTTCGTGATCAACGGCGTCTCGGGGGAGGATGTCGCGGGCATAGTGAGTTCAGCGGGGGATGTAAACGGGGACGGCTTTGATGATGTAATTGTCGGAGCGCAGGGCGACGGCCCTAATGGCCCTAACTCCGGCGCGAGCTTTGTGGTGTTTGGGAAGACCGACGGGACTGCTGTGGAACTGTCGGACGTCGAGACAGGCACAGGCGGCTTTGTGATCAACGGTGTCTCTGCGTATGACCAGTCGGGAAATTCTGTAAGTTCTGCGGGCGATGTTAACGGTGACGGGTTCGTCGACCTGATCGTTGGGGTGCCGGACGATGACCCGAATGGTGAGGCTTCCGGCGCGAGCTTTGTGGTGTTTGGCAAGACCGACGGGACGGCGGTGGAGCTGTCGGATGTCGAAGCTGGAACCGGTGGTTTCGTGATCAATGGGGTTTCGGCGGGCGATACTTCAGGCCTCTCTGTAAGTTCCGCGGGCGATGTGAACGGCGATGGGCTCGGTGATCTAGTAATTGGGGCGGTTTGGGACGACCCGAATGGGACTAACTCCGGCGCGAGCTTCGTGGTGTTTGGTAAGATCGATGGGACTACAGTGGAACTGTCGGACGTTGAGGCAGGCTCGGGCGGATTTGTGATCAACGGCGTCTCGGGGGGGGATCAGTCAGGCGTTTCTGTTAGTACCGCAGGCGATGTGAACGGCGATGGTTTTGATGACTTGATCGTCGGGGCGCCGTTCGCCGGGCCAAATAGCAGTGGGTCGGCGGCCAGTTTCGTAGTATTCGGCAAGACTGACGGGACTTCGGTAGAATTGTCAGAAGTTGAGGCGGGCAGTGGTGGCTTCGTGCTCAACGGAGTATCGGCGGGTGATCAGTCCGGATTGTCGGTCAGTTCTGCGGGAGATGTGAATGGTGACGGATTTGACGATCTGATTGTGGGGGCGCCGCTCGACGCCCCCAATGGCGTCTCCTCTGGCGCAAGTTTCGTGGTGTTTGGCGGTGATTTCACGGGCGCAGCGACAGAGCTCGGCACTGTCGGAGATGACAGCCTGACGGGCACCTCGGGCAACGATGTGATCTTCGCGGGCACCGGGAACGATACGCTTGATGGGGCTGGCGGGAACGATCGGCTCTCAGGCGGCGCAGGAGCTGATACCTTTATCTTCCGCGACCTTGGAGGTACAACGACACTCCATGATTTCGACGGTGGCGAGGGCGACCGGTTGGATGTTTCCGACTTCGGACTGGCGGATTTCGCGACCTTTGAGGCGCTGCTCTCCGCCGATGGACCCGGTGGGCACGATACGCGTATCACCTTCGATGCCGATACGTTCGTGCTCATTGAAGATGTCACACCCGACGTAATTGTCGTGTCTGATATCATACTGTGATCCGACATGCATGATACTGGAGTAACAGCCCGTCCCGTCAGCTGGGACCTTCACAGGACGGCGGCTTGGCGTCGATCAGAACGCTTTTCTTTCGCAGAAGCTGCGCGATCCGTTCCAGTTACCATGCGAGAAACGATCTCGACCGCTTACCGTTTTGTACGGGGGGTGGTGCCGAAAGTCTTGCATACGGACCTCCGCCGCCCGCCATCGGGTCAATCGGTCTTTATAGGAAGGAATGGTCCGTGGCAGGAGGCGGCAAGACTCTTCGCTCTGGTGGACGTAACGAGTTGCCAAACGTTGGCTTTGAACGCGAAGAAGGCCCGAGAGAACCCAGCCCCAAACAGATCGCCGGTATTCGCAGATTGGCGCGCTCTCTGTCTGTCACCCGCAGCAGGCCTGAAGTCGGTCCTTGCGAAGCCGCCAGTAGGGGGGCTGCCCTCAAAATACACCAGGGCAACGTCCCTGCGCATTTCTGGTCTACTGTCTTGGCGTGATCGCTGGGAGATGATGTGGTGCGATGCAGGAACTGCTGTAAGACGGAGGTCTTCGTGAGCGTCGCGCGCGCCGAGGGTACGCCTCACGTCGGGAACGGCGAACAGGATTGCACCGTTCTTGGTTGGACTGCTGAGATCGTTATTCTTGCAGGTCGCCGTAGGGCGATTTACACTCTGGGGCAGTTTTTGGAGCCGATCCGGGACCGCGCCAGTCGAGAATGCTCCCCCCCGATCCCTATTATTTTCCGAGAGATTTCACATGACTAACCATCCCCAGCCCGCATATGCTTTCCATGGCTCCCGTCTATTTACGTCTTGGCTGAAGGAGGCGAAGGTCAGCCTCGCAATGACCACGTATCAGGCAGGCAAGGTCTTCTTGCTGGGCTTGCAGCCAGACGGGCGGCTGTCGGTCTTCGAACGGACCTTTGAACGTCCGATGGGTCTTGGTGTCGGACAGGGCCGGTTCTGGATGAGTTCCATACACCAACTCTGGCGGTTCGAAGATTTCCTCGGAGAGGCAGAGACCCGCGACGGGTACGACGCGCTTTACGTTCCGGTGACAGGTCATACCACCGGCGACATCGACATTCATGATATCCATGAGGATGCAGAGGGCAAACCTGTTTTCGTGGCAACCAGGTTCAACTGCCTCGCAACAATCGCGGAGCGGGGCAGCTTCCGGGAACTTTGGCGTCCGCCCTTCATTGATCGACTCGCAGCCGAAGATCGCTGCCACATGAATGGGCTGGCGATGCGAGACGGCCGTCCTGCCTACGTGACCTGTCTTTCACGTACCAATGTTTTCGAAGGCTGGCGCGAGAAGCGACGCGACGGTGGCGTCTTGCTAGAAGTCTCGACCGGAGAGGTGGTAGCCGAGGGGCTTTCGATGCCGCATTCGCCACGGTTGCATCAAGGCAAGCTCTGGATGCTGCAGGCGGGCACCGGCGAGTTCGGTCATATGGATCTGGAAACCGGAACATTCGAACCGGTTTGCTTCCTGCCCGGCTTTGCGCGCGGATTGGCATTCATCGGTGACTATGCGGTAATCGGCTTGTCGCGTCCGCGCGAGAACCGTACTTTCGAGGGGCTTGCCCTGAACGAACGCCTCGAAGCCGAGGGCGTTAGCGCGCAATGCGCGATTTGCGTGGTTAATCTGCGCACCGGTGATAGTGAACACCGTCTGGAGATTGGCGGCATCATTGAGGAGATCTATGATGTCACCCTTCTGCCGGACGTGATCCGGCCGATGGCCCTCGGTTTCCGCACCGAGGAGATCCGTTTTGCGGTCAAGCCGGAGCCTCTGTTGGAAACCACCCTTACTCTGAACTGACATGTCACAAGCGTCTCCCCAGATCACACCGGAGGCCGCTGAGGCTTTCAACGCGGCGAACGCGGATTTCCGCGAGGGCCGGTTTGCCGAAGCACTTGAGGCGGCCAGTCGGGCGACAGACCTCGCTCCCGACCTAGCCATCGCTCATATCCTGAAAGCCCGAGCATTGCGCCGGTTGGGCGAAAACGACGCGGCCAAGATGGCCTATGAGGCGGCTCTTCGCGTAGATCAGGGGAGTTTCGACGCGCTTCTGGAGCTTGGCAATGTTCACCGCAGTCTTGGCGCGCCGCAAGATGCCGCAGACCGCTACACCGCTGCAATGGAGGCGCGCCCCAAAGACGCACGGCCGGCCGTGGCGTTAGCCCGGCTTCTGGAGGAACAGACTGATCAAGATGCCGCTGAACGGGCAGCGGTCGCTTTCCAGATCGCCCTCGATAGAGCAAGCACGGATCCCGAGCCGATGTCGGCGATGGCAGTTCTTTGCCGCGATATGGCCCGGTTCCGCATGGACCGCGCCGATCTGCCTCGCGCCCTTGAGGCCCTGCGAGAGGCGCGGCTTTTGGCTGGGAGTGGCGCGCTTGCGCCTTTGGTCGACCTAGACATCGCGGAAGCCTATCTTCGCCTCGGGATGATGGAGGAGGCTCAGGCGCTGATGGAGCGATTGTCCGCATCCGAAGACGCAAGCCTCCTTCGCGCTTTGGCTCAACTTTCTTACCGTTTCAACTTCTGGGCCGAGGCAGTAGCGGTTCTGTCTCGTCTGACCACCCTTGATCCCGAGGATGCGCAGGCCCGTCTCGATCTTGCCGACATGCAAGTTAAGTCTTGGCTCCTTGAAGACGCACTCGTTTCGCTGGACTACGTCGAAGCTTCAGGAACCGTTCCTCCAAGTGCAAGCGCTGCGCTGCGGGCCTCAGTCGCCAATCGGTTGGGGGACACCGATACGGCGTTGGCGCTTTACGAGGGGCTTGTTGCTGAAGGACAATCAAACTTCGCCTCCAATGCTGCCATGAGCCTGCTCTATGCAGACAGTCTCACGCCGGACGAAGTGGCTCGCCGCCACCGGGCGCTCTTTGCAAAATGGGGGACAGGAGCACGGACACGGGTGAGTTTTAAACCTGATCCGGATCCCGACCGATCTTTGCGGATCGGCATGGTCACCGGAGATTTGCATCACCAGCACCCGGTGAACATCTTTCTCCAGCCTCTTTTGGCCCGGTGGGACCACGCGGGCCTGCCGCTCACGATCTACAACACCGGCCAGACCGTCGACAACCAGACCCGGCTTGCCCGAAGCCGCGCCGACGCATGGCGCGACCTGACACCAGCTCAACTCACCGCCACTGTGGAAGCGGACCGGATCGACATCCTGATTGATCTTGCAGGGCATACTGCGGGCGGCACTTTACGCGCATTTGCCAAACGTATGGCCCCCGTGCAGGCCAGCTTCCTCGGTTATCCCGGGTCCACAGGTGTCCCTAATATGGATTGGTTGATCGGGGATCCGGTGGTCACGCCGCCTGAAGCCGATCATCTTTGTTCCGAGCATGTGATGCGACTGCCGAACACGGTTTTTTGTTTTGCACCAGAGGCGGACTATCCGCTGCCTAATTTTAACCAAAGCCCAGAAAAGCCGCTGACTTTTGGATCGTTCAATAACATTCCAAAGTTGACCCCACGCACGATCCAGCTTTGGGCTCAAGTGCTGCGTGCCGTCCCCGGTTCTCGGCTCTTTTTGCGCGCACCAAGCTTCAAGGATGCGAGCGCTGTGGCCCGTTTCAAACGCCTATTCAACGAACAAGGCATCCTGCCCGAACGCCTGATCTTTCGGGGACCTGTTGCCCTCGACGTGATGATGCAAGCCTATGGTGAAATCGACATCGCGCTTGATCCGGTTCCTTATTGCGGTGGGACGACAACCCTTCAGGCACTCTGGATGGGTGTGCCAGTTCTGACGATGGAAGGCGGCCATTTCGTTTCTCGCATGGGAGCAAGCTTCATGAGGGCCGCTGGTTTGCCAGACTGGGTGGCCCAAGATGACGCCGACTACGTTGCCAAGTCCGCAGCGGTCGCGCAGGATCGGGCGGCGCTGCTCGCACTCAAGCGAAGCTTGCGGGAGAGGCTGTTGGCCCGACCTGGCTGGAATGCCGATCAATATGCTCAGGACTTCGGGGCGGCACTGCGGCGCATATGGCAAGACACAATAGGGGACTTATGAACGTAACTTTACCCTCATCACTGGATTGCTTTCGCGCATCCCCTTTCCTGTCGACCAAGCACACGACGTACTTCTCCGTTTACGATCGTCTGTTTAGCCCGTATCGAGACCGCCCGATTACTTTTGTCGAGATCGGCGTCCTCAGCGGAGGCTCCCTCTTTATGTGGCGCAAGTTCTTCGGCGCCAAGGCTCGTATCATCGGCATCGATCTGAACCCGGACGCGGTACGGTGGAGAGAGCATGGGTTTGAGATCCACATCGGCAGTCAGGCTGACCCGGCTTTCTGGCAGAGTTTTCTGGAAGACGTTGGACCTATAGACATCCTTCTCGATGACGGCGGTCATCGCTTTGAACAGCAAATCATGACTTGCGAATGCGCTCTTCCAGGAATTCGTGATGGAGGACTTCTCGTAGTAGAAGACACCCATACATCGTATCTGCCTAGCTATGGCGGTCCGAGCCCGATGTCCTTTATTAACTTCGCTAAGCAGATCGCAGACGGGATCAATCACCGTTTCAGCGGTCTGCACGGCAAATACCCAAGTGAGGCAGCGATCTGGTCCGTCAGGTTTTTTGAGTCCCTGGTCGCCTTTGAGGTGGATCGAAAACTTGCAGGACTGGCGTCGCGGCCCTGTCGGAACAACGGCGCTCCGATACCCGCGTTGGACTATCGAGATAGAGATGAAATCTCAGTCACAGCGGCTCAGTTAATCTCGGCATTCCGGTATTGAAAGGGACGGGTTTGATGATTTGATGTAGGCGTCAGGCTGTCACATGCCGCGCTAAACAGTGTCCAATGCGTGCTCCCGCAACCAACTTCAGCGAACAACCGTTCGATACAAAGCCCGCCTCTCCGGCGGGCTCTGCTTTTGCGAGCATCTCCAACAGCTTGCCTGACATATCCAGCTCATGATGCTCCTGCTCACCGTCCCAGGTCACGACAACGCGGTCGATCAGCCCATGCAGTTCATCCGCCGCAGACCCCGAAACCTCCTCATCCATCAGCGTGGCCGACAGGTTGTCGACATAGCGTCGATACAGGGCAGGGAGATTGGCTGGTTGTCAATCGGCACGAAACTTTGACCCCACGTAGGCATCCGAAATTGCCCCCCTGTTTGACGTGCGGTTAGCTGGCCCTATGCGGCGCAGCCTCCACACGGCGAAGCCGTATCGGGCCAGCGTCGGCTCGACTATTCTCGGGTTTTGAAGCACCAGCTCGCGTTGCCTGTTTCGACGATGTCGCAATGGTGGGTAAGGTGGTCGAGCAGTGCAGTGGTCATTTTGGCGCCGCCGAAGACCGAGGGCCATTCGCCGAAGTCGAGGTTGGTCGTCACGATGATCGATGTGCGCTCGAAGAGGCGGCTGATGAGATGGAACAATAGCTGACCACCGGTTTGTACGAAGGGGAGATAGCCAAGCTCGTCGAGGATCAGGAAGTCGATGGGGCACAGCAGATCTGCCGTGCGTACCTGTCGATCGGCG
>NZ_PXNU01000046.1:0-37796 GCF_041300735.1 Phaeobacter sp. SYSU ZJ3003
GGGCACAGCAGATCTGCCGTGCGTACCTGTCGATCGGCGCGGGCTTCCGTATCGAGTTTGTTCACCAGGTCCACAACGTTGAAGAAGCACTCCCGTCTGCCGCGGCGGATGCACGACCGGGCGATGCTGACGGCCAGGTGGGACTTACCGGTCCCGGTGCCGCCGATCAGCACGACATTGCGTTGCTGCGCCAGAAACTCTCCGGTCGCCAGATCACGGACCAGCACCTCGTTGACCGGCGTGCCTTCGAAGCTCAACTCATCGACTTCTTTCGTCAGGGGCAGCTTGGCCATCTTCATCTGGTATTTGATTGAGCGCGCCTGCTTCTCACTGATCTCGGCGTTCAGCAGATCGCCGATGATCTGTTGCGGTTCGTGCTGGCGCTTCACCGCCGTGGCGATGGTCTCATCGTAGGCGGCCTTCATGCCGTAGACCTTCAGCTGGCTCATCGCGTCCAGCACTTGTGATCTTTCTATGGTTGGGTCTCCTTAGGCTGTCATAGCGTTTGCAGTCGGCCACGGGCTCGCAGGTCAATCGCAGCGCGTCGGGCGTATCGATGGTCAGCGGCGGCGGCGGCTCACGATGTCGGGCCAGAATGTTGATGACGACCGAGGCCGCGGGAGCCCCTTCGTTCAGCGCTTCGGCACAGGCAGCCCCCACTGCATTCAGCCATCGGTTGGGATTATGCTCAGGATCTGGACCATTTGCCGGTCGCCATTCGGCGCCTTGCCAAGCTTGTGCTGAATGCGCCTGATCGCTGATGACAATTCCCAATCCTTGAAGGGCGCACCATTCCTGAGCGCTCCGGGCTTGCGGGCCAGCACCGGGATATAATGCAGCGGGTCGTAAATGGCCTTGTCGCGCCCGAAGGCTCGGGCGTGCTGTCCCACGATCTTGCCGTCCTGCCAGAACTCGACCCGCTCGGCATAGGCGCGGATCTCGACGGGCCGACCGACGGTGGGGCCATCCACCGAGTACCGGTTCTTGTCGAAGCGGACGAGGCAGGTCTTCGAGACTGACGCCGGAACGGAATGGAAGCCGTCGAACGGGCCGACGTAGGGCACCAGGCTCGCGCTCGTCTTGGAACACTTCCCAGATCGTTCGATCCCGAAGCTCCTGGTGCGGATGGGACTTGGCCCAGGCAACGCAGCGATCCTCGAGCCAGGCATTGAGTTCGGCGTAGCTCTTGAACTTGGGCTGCGGCACGAAGAACCGTCGCCGGACAACCCCAACCTGGTTCTCGACCTATCCCTTCTCCCAGCCAGAGGCAGGTGTGCAGGCGACTGGGTCGACCAAGTAGTGACCGCACATCTGCTGGAACCGCCGGTTGTACGCGCGCTCGCGGCCGACGAAGATCGTGTCCACCGCGGTCTTCATGTTATCGTAGATACCCCGCGCGCAGGCTCCGCCGAAGAAGGCTAAGGCCTTGTCGTGGGCGTCGAAGACCATCTCCTGCGTCTCGCGCGGGTAGGCCCGGACGAACAACATACGGCTGTGGCAAAGCCGGACATGCGCCACCTTCACGGTTGTCGTCGCCCCATCGATCACCACAATCTCGTGGCTCCAGTCGAACTGGTAGGCCTCGCCTGGATTGAAGATTAGCGCCACATAGGCAGCGGCCGAGGCCTCCTGTTCCTCTTTAGACCAAGTGGTCGCATATCGCCGGATCGGATCACCTTACGTACCGTGTTCCACGAAACCCGCAGATCCCGGCAGATCTGCTTGATCGGCTTCCTGTCCTGAAAATACGCCCGCCGGATCTTTGCTATCGTCTCCACGACCAACATCCCACTCTGTGCTCCCCGATAACCTCGGGAGCATCATTCACATCAGTATAAGGGGGTCATTTTTGGACGCCGATTTCCCGCTACGGGGTCAAAATTGCATGCTTGTTCACATGCAGACAGCAAATCGCAGCTTACGTCAGTGTCTAAATTTCAGGGGTAGCTTAGTCGGACGGCTGCCCTCAGTGAGCTGCACAGAGGACGTCACGTGTACTACATCTTTGGCGAGATGCCGCATGCCAGCCTCCGCAACGGCGGGAAACCACCAGCCTGTTGCGACTGGCTTTGCGTCCGGTTTGCGACTGTTGACTTGGCGCATCGTCCGCGGTGTCCAGGCAAATTGGCTGCTAAAGCTTAGATCCGGCTGCTCAGGCGGTTAGCCATTGCTCCAGCTTGGCCGGGTCGGGAAGTCCGCCCACATGGACAAGCTTGCCGTCCACCGCGAGCCCGGGTGTCGACATGACACCTGCCATTGCGATGGATTTCGCGTCCGTCACCTTTTCGAGGGTGATTTCAACGCCCAGTTTCGCTGCTGCGTCGCGGACCATGTTCTCTGTGGTTTCACAGCGCTTGCAGCCGGGACCGTAGACTTTGACAG
Source organism: Phaeobacter sp. SYSU ZJ3003 (assembly GCF_041300735.1). Taxonomy (NCBI): domain Bacteria; kingdom Pseudomonadati; phylum Pseudomonadota; class Alphaproteobacteria; order Rhodobacterales; family Roseobacteraceae; genus Phaeobacter; species Phaeobacter sp. SYSU ZJ3003. The sequence goes on from NZ_PXNU01000046.1 coordinate 2,383, forward strand.
ATTTCACGGGATGTCCTTTCAAGAGCGGATCTATGGGGCGTTCACAGAAGGAAGTTGAACAGATAGCCAGTGGCGAGAATACCGGCGGCAACAATGGCGATAAAAATCGCGATCAGACGTAGGGTCAGCACCTGTTTGAGAATTATCATTTCGGGCAGCGATAGGGCGATCACCGACATCATGAAAGCAAGCGTCGTGCCAAGGGCCGCGCCCTTGCCAAGCAGTGCCTCGACGATGGGAATGACACCCGCGGCATTGGTGTACATCGGCACGCCCAAGACGACCGCCGCCGGCACTGACCACCATGCCTCACCGCCCATGATTTTCAGCATCATCGCTTCGGGGACATACCCGTGGATCAGCGCGCCAATTCCGATCCCGATCAGCACCCAGATCCAGACTTTGCCGACAATTTCACGGACTTGCTCTGCGCCGGTTTTCAACCTGTCGACGAAAGTAACCGTCTCCTCGGGGAGGGCACCAACAGGACCTGCATTCAGGTCGCTCACCCAGTCCTGCAGATAGCGTTCCAGTCGCATCTTTCCCATCACGTAGCCGGTGACGGTTGCGATCGTGAAACCGAATACAAGGTAGATCGTGGCGATTTTCCATCCCACCAGAGCATAGAGCAGCCCAAGTCCGACCGGGCCGACCATCGGGCCGGCAATCAGGAACGAAAACGTCACGCCCAAGGGAACCCCTGCGGAGACGAAACCGATGAAAAGGGGCACGGATGAGCAAGAACAAAACGGTGTCAGAACACCAAGAAAGGCGGCCAGCGGATAGCCAAAGAACTCCCGCTTGCCAGCCAGGATGGCACGCGTCTTTTCGGGGCTGAACCAGCTACGCAGGACACCCGTCACGAAGACGATGCCGGTAAGAAGCAGGAGCACTTTCGGGACGTCATATACGAAGAAGGTGATCGCCTCGCCGGTGTGACTGTCACGGGCAACGGGCAAAAGGCTGGTGACCCATTCAGAAAACGGGATCAACTGCCCGTATACCAGCCAGCCAACGACCGCGGCCCCGACAACAGCCGCATACCACAGCCAATCCGGTGTCGTATGCTTCGCGGGGAGTCCTTGGGTATCTGTGGTCATGCCATCTCCTGTTTGAGAGAGTTTTCCGCCAGCAAGACCGCAGAGATGACAGCCGCGATTTCTGCCGGGATATTCGGGTTCTGACGATACCTGACCCATTGAGCGTCTCGCCGGTCGATAACCAGACCAGCTTCGCGCAGCACCTTCATGTGTCGCGACATGCGGCTTTGGCTTACATCAAGCCGCTCCATCAACTCACAGACGCAGTGCTCGCCGCCATCCCAAACGATGGCGAGGGCGGCGCGGCGGGTCGAGTCATAAATGGCGTTTAGGATCTCTTGCATGACGCATGTATATGCGGCCTACCGCATATGCGCGTTGATCCACGTCAACTGGCCCCATTGGGTGAATCTCTGGATCTCAGCCTGTGGTGCTTGCTCAGCGAAGTCTGCTTCTTTGGGGCGCGGCATCGCCGCGGTGACAACCAGTTGTGCACCCCGGAATGCCTTGTCTGTGATCGGTTTTTTGCCGGTGCTGCCTGAAAGAGGCAGCGGTCCGCAGCAGGCCCGGAGAGCCGCGCCGTGGTCTAGCCATCAGGTCAACGCGGCCTGCGCAGCACGCCATACTGCGCATAGCCGCGGTAAAGCTGGCGATGCTCTGCCGTGCCGCCGGTCTCTGCGGCAATCCTGTGCAGGGTGGTTTTAAGGTTCAGCCGCGGACTGACGTGAAATTTCGCCAGCCATCGGCGCAGGGATGCTTCGAACCAGTCGGGCCATCCGGACTGATCCGAGAAATCCACCACATGCAGTTCACCGCCGGGCCTCAGATGCGCGGCCGCCATGCGCAGGGCGGTCTTCCAGTCCGGGATCATCGAAATCCCGTAGGAGACAAAGATCCGGTCGAACCGGGGGCGCTGAAACAGCGTGGCACCGTCAAAATCGCAGGCGTCTGCCTGAGCCAGCTGTGCCCGGTCTTTCAATTTCGCCTGTGCCGAACGCAGCATCTGGGACGAAATATCCAACCCGTAAAAGGCACAATGCGGGTATCTGCGGGCCGCCAGATGCAGGTTGCGCCCGGTGCCGCAGGCCACCTCCAGGATATGTGCACCTTCCTTGGGGGCGAGGTCTGCAATCAAACGGTCGCGTCCGAACAGGTAGTATTTGCGGGTCAGATCATAAATCATCCGTTGATGGCGGTAGGTCTGATCCATCAGATCAGCGTGGGTATCGGGCGCTGAATCAAACATGGGAAGGCCCTTTGTAGCGGTAGAGGTGGAAGGCGCCGTAGATGGCAGAACGATCCTCTGCCGTGCCTTTGGCCGAGGCTTCGGCGTCATAGGCCCATTGGTTCAGAAGATCGGGCCTGACCCGGCCGGGCAGGATATTAGCGCTGCCGCCGGTGCGGAAAATCACCCGTGCGCCCAGTCTTGCCGTGCGGGTGATCTGCGCCCAGAGCGCATTCAACTGCGTATCATTCATCCAGTCCTGCGCATCCAGCAGCACGTAGCCGTCCTTGCACCCGTCCGGTTCGGCTTCCAGCAGATCGGTGAGGGAGCGGTTCACGATCCGTCCGTTGTCTGCACTCTGCCGCAGAGCCTCGAAGTTCTCCCGGCTCAGGTAGGGGGGCAGTGATCCATCCGGGGCGGGGTCGTATTGCCGGGCAAAGGCCTGCCAGGCGAAATAATTCTCCCGGATCGGGAAATCGCACATCAGCTTGCGCACCCGTTCGCGCAGTACTGGCAGGACGTCGCCACCACCGTCAGCGGCGAGCTTGTCATACTGCGCCGGCGGGATGCCAAGGCCGAACAGGGCGGCGCGGAACCCGGCCAGTTTGCGCACCAGCCACATGTCGAACAGCGGCGCGATCTCTTCATCGAAAAACGCCTGCTGGTCCTCTAACGTCCGCGCTGCCAGAAGCGGCGCAAAGTCTACGCGGCCAAGGCGGGCCACCAGATGCACGGCGCCGAGGAAACGCCCCAGCAGACCGTGCCGGTAAAACCGGTTTTGAAACACGGAGATCCGGCGGCGGATCGGTTGCCGCGCGTCCCAGAAATCCCGCGTGTGCGGGTCAAGATTGGGGCGGATGTAGCGGTCATAGAGCGCTACGTTGCTGGCCAGATCGGCTCGGGCAAAGAACTGGTAGAACGCCGCATGATCCGGCAGGCAGCGCGCTGCGGTCAGTTTCAGCTGCCCCAGCGCCACATGGGCAGGCGATAGATCGACGGCGGTAACCGACGCGGCGCCTGCAGTGAGATAGGACATTAGGTTGCAGCTGCCGGACGCGATACAGACCAGATTGTCTCCCGGCTTGATATTCAAGGCTGCCATATCGACAACCGGATCTTCCCAGATCTGCGGATAGACAAGGCCCAGGAACAGCCGCGAGAACAGATGCTCCAGCCGTCCGGTTGCGGCATCGCCATCCTGCAAAACGGCAGCATCCAGCCGCGCCTGTGCGGTCGTACTCATCGGGGGCACCTCTCATACATTTTCAAGTTGCCTGTCTTTTTCGGACTGTTTGTCCTTGCGCCGCGCCCGGCGGCTGCGGTGATGGGCGCGGCGGGCCGAGCGGGTCCAGTCGATCAGCACCAGTTGCCCGTCTTCCTGTTCCGCCACGGCAGTGCAGCTCTCGACCCAATCGCCGGTGTTGACGTAGGAAATCTCGCCAATATCGCGGAGGGCGGCGCTGTGGATATGACCGCAGATAACCCCGTCATAACCACCGCGCCGGGCCTCGGCAGTCAGGACGTTTTCATATTCGCTGATGAAATTGACCGCCTGTTTGACCTGATGCTTGGCCCATTTGGACAAGGACCAGTATTGCCCGCCCCAAAGATGCCGAAGCCGGTTGATGCGGGTGTTGAGCCAGAGCATGAAATCGTAGGCCCGGTCTCCAAGGTGGGCCAACCATTTTGCATTGACCACCACGGAATCGAACTGGTCGCCATGGGTCACCAGATAGCGTTTGTTGTCGGCGGCGATGAAATCTGCCGTCTGCACCACCTCGATGCCGCCGAAATGCGTCCCGAGGTAGGAGCGCAGGAATTCGTCGTGATTGCCGGGGATCAGATAGATGTCCGCGCCATCATGGGCCTTTGCCAGGATTGCCTGCACCACATCATTATGGGCCTGGGGCCACAGGAAGCCTTTGCGCTGGATCCGCCAGGCGTCGATGATGTCCCCCACCAGGTAATAGCTGTCCGCGTCGTGACTGTTGAGGAAGTCCAGCAACAGTTCGGCCTGGCACCCCGGGGTACCCAGATGGATGTCAGACAGAAAGAGGGTGCGGTACTTCATCGTGCTCGCCCGTGCTGCTGCGCGTGGCGCCAGAGGTACCGCAGCTAATTGACAGAAGCATGACGTTCCTGGCCCGGCGCGTTTCGGCCGACCCGGAGAGATGTAAGGTTACTGAAAGCTTGCTGCGGCATCCGGTGGCGCAGGTAAAGGCTTGTCATCAGTTCTTTCGTCCGCGCCGCGCCAGCCGCAATGGCCGGAGATTTCCGGTGATCGAGGCAACGAAGCGTCCCAGGCGACAGCAGCTGAAGACGGCCCAGACCAGATATATTTTACCGGAGGTATGCCCCTTGCATGGACGATTTGCCGAAGCCGTGAGAAGGCTGAACGCCCGCCTGCCACAGGTCAGGCGACCGGAGCTGTCGCCAACGATGCTCAACATACTGGTCGCCACTTATATGCTGGTGGCCTTCAACGCGGCGTTCTGGAGGCACCTCTCGACGCTGTTCGAGGGCGCGCCGATGAATGTGGTGCTGTTCGGGGCTGCGGTCTGGATGCTGACGTTCTTTACCCTCAGCCCGTTCAGCTGGCCGCGCGTGCAGCGCCCGGTGGCTGCCATTCTCATTCTTCTGGCGGCGGCGGCCTCATGGTATCAGGGGCACCTGGGCATCATGATCGACAAGCTGATGATCCAGAACGTGATGAACACTACCTATGCGGAATCCCGGCAACTGATCACGCTGCCCTATCTGCGTTACATGGGGCTGACAGGCGTGCTGCCCGCTGCCTTGCTGTTCTGGCCGCGCATCACCTATCCGAAGTTCCGGCATATCCTGTGGAAGCTGCCGCTGACTGCTGTCGCAAGCTTCGCGATGACGTTCGGTTTCCTGTTCGTCAACCTCAAGGCAAATGCCTCGGTCATCCGAGAGCATCACGAGTTGATGGGCAGCTACCAGCCCGGCGCCACCATTGGCGCCATCGCCCGCTACGCCAAGATGGAAATCCGGGTCAGCAACACAGAGGTCGCACCGCTGGGACAGGATGCAGCCAAGGGGGAAGACCTGCTGGCGGCTAAAAAACCGGTTCTGCTGGTGATCTTCGCCGGAGAGACCGCCCGCGCGCAGAATTTCGCGCTGAACGGGTATGCGCGGAACACCACGCCGCAGCTGGCGGGGCTTGATCTCCTTAATTTCAGCGAAACCTCGTCCTGTGGAACATCGACGGCGGTGTCGCTGCCCTGCATGTTTTCCGCGCTGGGCCGGAGTGACTACAGCCACCGCGCCTTCATGGGGCAGGAGAATCTTCTGGATGTGCTGGATCATGCCGGGGTGCAGCCTGTGTGGATCGACAACAACACCGGGGATCAGCGGATCGCCCGGCGCACCGGGGCGCGGCAGGTTGATGTTACGCTTGATCCGGCGGCCTGCGCCGATGGGGAATGCAGCGATGCGGCGCTTCTTGGGGCGCTGGCGCAGCAGATCGGAGCGATCAAGGAAGACACCGTGCTGGTGCTGCATATGATCGGCAGCCACGGACCTGCCTACTACAGGCGCTACCCCGAGGCGTTTGCCCGCTTCACGCCTGATTGCAGAACAGCCGAGTTCGACTATTGCACGCCGGAAGAGATCGTGAACGCCTATGACAATACCATCGCCTATACCGACCACATCCTTGCCAAGGCGATTTCAATGCTGAACGCGCAGGACCATGCTCTACCGGCGTTGATGTATATCTCGGATCACGGTGAATCCCTAGGGGAGGGCGGGCTATATCTCCACGCCGCGCCGATGTTCATGGCGCCGGAGGCGCAGACTCGGGTGCCGTTCCTGATGTGGCTGCCGGAAAGCTATCGCGAAGCGATGCATCTGGACGGCGCCTGTCTGAAGGATATGACCGATCAGCCGGTCAGCCAGGACAATCTGTTCCATACGGTCCTGGGTCTCCTCGACATCCGCACCGAGGTCCGGCAGCCGGAGCTGGATCTGGCGTCGCGCTGCCGTATCGCGAGGCCCGCAACATGACGGTACGTGATCAATCGCAGGGCGCAGCTCCGCAAGAGATCCCGCCTGCCGTGACCGGCGTTGCGCATGTCATTGCCGCTGCCCAGTATTCTCTTGGCGGATTGCAGCGGTTGATGGGGGAAACCGCCGCCCGGCTGGAGCTTGTCGCGGGGGCTGGGACGGGGTTCCTGCTGCTTGTTCTTGGGGCCTCTGCTCTACAGCTTGCGGCCTTTGCCATTCTCTTTGCGCTCCTGCTGGCGGTCGAGGCGCTCAATACCGCGATCGAAGTGCTGACCGACCGTATATCGCCCGAATGGTCGGTGCAGGCAAAACACGCAAAGGACCTTGGCTCTCTGGCGGTTGCGCTGCTGATCATTTCCAATGCCTTGTGTGTCGGGGGGATCCTGCTGTCGCTGTTTGGCTAGCCGCAACTCCGGTGCGGCCAAAGATATCATGGGTCAGGCGGGACGGCAGTCTGCGGCGTTATGGGACCGGTAGAAACAGGCGTCAAAGGTCCGCCTTCGCGGCTGCCCAAAAAATCGGCGCCCGCGTCTGAGCCGTCACAAAACGGCCACGAAGAGTTTGACTTCCCGGTCCTGTTAAGCCTTATTGGGCCTACATGGCGACCTGATCGCCGTTGGCAATTGAGCCCCGATCACCCTCTTGCAGGGTGGCGGGGCTTTTTCGTTTGTGGGGTACTATGCTGGAATTCGATCTTGGTCTGGTCTTCTCGACCTCTGGACCCTACGCCGCGCTGGGACAGGCCGGACTGGCGGGGGCCGAGCTGGCCATCGCTGATCTGGAGCGCGAGGGCATTGCCCGAATTGCGCCCGTGGCCTGTGATCCGGCAGGCCGCCCCGAGGCCTATGAGGCGATGACCCGCGATATCCTTGCTGGTGGTGTGTCACACGTGGTGGGTGCCATCACCTCGTGGAGCCGCAAGGACATGATCCCGGTTCTGGAACGCTATGGTGCGATGCTGTGGTACCCGTGCCCCTATGAGGGCTTCGAAAGCAACGATCACGTCGTCTACATGGGGGGCGCGCCGAACCATCATATGATCCCGCTGCTGGACCGGGTGCTGAGCCAAGGCACGCGCCGTGCCTACCTGCTTGGCTCCAACTATGTCTGGGGCTGGGAAACGCTGCGTCTGGCCCGCGAACGGCTGAGCGCCGCCGGGGTTGAGATCGTCGGCGAGCGTTTCGTACCGCTTGGCGATGTGGACTCCGATCTGGCCCTCTCCGAGATCATCGCCGAGCAGCCGGATGTTGTCGTCAATTCGCTGATCGGTCCGTCGAATGAGGCGTTCCTGCGCGGATTGCCCACCGGGCAGCGGCCGACAATCCTGTCCTGTAACCAGTCCGAAGCGGATCTTGATGTGCTGGGCCAATATGGCGACGGGATCATCTCGGCCGGGACCTATTTCGAACCGCTTGGCCCCGAGGATTTCGTGCGCCGTGCCCGGGAAAAATCGCCGAACGGGCGCTGTTCCTGCGTCTTTGCCACCTCCTATGCCAGCGTTCGCATTCTGGCCGAAACCGTCGCGAAAACCGGGACCACCGCGCCAAGGGCGGTGTTCCATGCGGCCTGCGATGCGCGCCATGAAACGGTTCTGGGGCCGGTGCAGATCGACCCCATCACCCGACACGCATCGCTGACACCGCATATCGCGCAGGCCGAGAACGCACAGTTTCATCTGCTGTCTTCTGCCGAGGGCCCCGTCGCTGCGGACCCCTATCTGACCTGCGTTCCCCCTGTATCCGCCCCGCCGCTCCAGACGCCCAGTTTGAGGATCGTAAAATGACCTATAGCTTCGCCGGAAAATACGCTCTTGTCCTGCATCCCAGCGCTGAAATGCGGGATCAACTGGTCCGACGTCTGGGCACGCTTGGCATCAAGGCCGAAGGGCGCTGGCCCGCGCTGGAAGAGGCAGATGTCCGCGCTGACCTGCTGGTTCTGGACCTTGACCGGGCCGAGGACGGACAATTCCCCTGGTCGCCGCAATCTGCGCCTATGCCGATCCTTGGGCTGATCGGGTCGGAAACGCCGGGACGCCTGGAATGGGCCGTGCGGCAGGGTCTGGACGCCTATCTGCCGGTCAATGCCACCGCCAATATCTACTCGGCGCTGGTGCTGGGCTTTGCTCGGTTCAAGGAACGCATGGAAACCCGCCGCCGCGAAGCCGAAAGCAACCGGCGCGCCTCGATGCGGCTGGAGTTGTTGCAGGCGGTCCTTGTCATCATGCGCTCTGAGGGCGTCGATGAGGCGACGGCCCTGAAGAAACTGCGTGCCTTTGCCATGGTAGAGCGCGTCGCCTTGGAAGATGCTGCGGTCCGGTTTCTGGCGCGCCCGGCCATGCGGGGGCAGGCATGACGATGACAGCAGCCACAGACGGTCAGATGACAGCAGGCCGCGGCGCGCGCAGCCGACGTGTGATTTATGAGCTGATGACCCGGCCGCGCTCGGCCTTTGGGATGGTGATCATCATCCTGATGGTGGGCGCCGCGCTGCTGGCGCCGTGGATCATGCCGCATGACCCGTTTGAGCAGAGCTTTGACGGGTTAAGTCTGGCCGGGGCGCCTCTGCCGCCGGGCGCGGATTTCCCGCTGGGCACGGATCTTTTGGGGCGGGATCTGGCTTCGCGGCTTATTCTGGGGACGCGCACCTCACTAATCATCGGTATCCTTGCCAATGGGATCGCGATCCTGCTGGGCGCTGGTGTCGGCATTACCGCAGGCTATTTCGGCGGCTGGATCGGCGCGGTGCTGATGCGCTTTACCGACCTGATGATGGCCTTTCCGGCGCTGCTGCTGGCGATTGTTCTGGCGGCGATCTTTCAGCCCTCGCTGCTGATCGTGGCGCTGGTCATCGCGATGGTGAACTGGGTACAGATGGCACGGGTGATCTATACCGAGACCCGGTCGCTGGCCGAGCGTGATTTCATCACCGTGCAGCGGGCGCTGGGCGCTGGCCACCTGCGCATCCTGTTCAAACACCTGCTGCCGCATCTTTTGTCGTCCATCGTTGTCTTTGGCACCCTGGGAATTTCGACAACGGTCCTGCTGGAGGCGACGCTGTCCTTCCTTGGCGTGGGTGTGCAGCCCCCGATGCCAAGTTGGGGCAATATCATCTTCGAAAACCAGACCTATTTCACCACCGCCCCCTGGCTGGTCTTCTTCCCCGGCATTGCGATCCTGTTGCTGGCGCTGGCCTTTAACCTGGTGGGCGATGCCCTGCGCGACATTCTTGATCCGACCCTGAAAGGACGCCACTGATGCAGGCCTATCTTGTCCGCCGCCTGATGGAGAGCGCGCTGATCCTTCTGGGGATCACGCTGGTGACCTTTATCCTGCTGTATCTTGTGCCGGCCGATCCGGCGCGGCAGATCGCCGGGCGGTCGGCCACCGCCGAAACGGTGCAGAACATCCGCGATCAGCTGGGGCTGAACGATCCCTTTGTCGTGCAGTACTGGAACTACCTGACGGCGCTGTTTCAGGGCGACATGGGGCGCAGCTATCTGCAACGCGCCGAAGTCTCCGAGCTGATCGCCGCGCGGCTGCCTGCCTCCCTGTTGCTGATGGTTGCGGCCATCGTGACCGAGCTGGTGTTCGGCCTGACCATCGGTATCGTCGCGGCCCTGCGCCGCAACAAGCCCGCAGACCACGGGCTGATGATCTTCAGCTTTGTCAGCATCTCGGCGCCGCAATTCGTCATCGGCATTCTGCTGCTCTATGTCTTTGCGGTGAAACTGGGCTGGTTCCCGATTGGCGGTTACGGCACCTTTGGCCATGTGGTGCTGCCTGCGGTGACGCTCGGGTTTCTCGGTGCGGGCTGGTACAGCCGAATGATGCGTTCCAGCATGATCGACGTGCTGGGCCAGGATTTTGTCCGCACCGCGCGGGCCAAGGGGCTGGGCAAGGCCCGTATCATCCTGCGACACGTCATTCCCAATTCCATTCTTCCCATCATCGCGATGATCGGCATCGACATCGGGCTGTTCATGTCCGGCATCGTGGTTGTGGAAAGCGTCTTTGGCTGGCCCGGGATCGGCCAGCTGGCCTGGCAGGCGATCCAGCGCGTGGACATACCGGTCATCATGGGTGTGACCATGGTTTCGGCCACCGCGATCGTTCTGGGCAACCTTCTGGCGGACCTCGTGGCGCCGGCAATCGATCCCCGTATCAAGACCAAATAGAAACGGTAAAACCAACAGAGGACTGAAATCATGAAGAAATTTCTTTTAACCGGTGTCGCCGGACTGGCTTTGTGCGGCCATATGGCAGCCGCAGAGGTGAATGCAGATGCCCCGATGGGTGGCACCATGACCGTCACCTACAAGGACGATGTCGCGACGCTGGACCCCGCCATCGGCTATGACTGGCAGAACTGGTCGATGATCAAATCGCTGTTCGACGGGCTGATGGGCTATGAGCCGGGCACAACGGCGCTGCGCAACGAACTGGCGTCCGACTATGCCATTTCCGAGGACGGTCTGACCCATACCTTCTCCCTGAAGGACGGGATCAAGTTCCACAACGGCCGCGAGATTGTCGCCGAGGATGTGAAATACTCGCTGGAGCGTGTGACCAACCCCGAAACCCGTTCTCCTGGCGCAGGCTTCTTTGGCATGATCGCGGGTTTTGACAGCTGGAACGCGGGCGAAGGCGAGGGGCTTTCGGGCGTCAAGGTGATCGACGACAAGACCATCGAGATCACCCTGTCCCGTCCCGACGCGACCTTTGGCCATGTGATGGCGCTGAACTTTGCCTCCATCGTGCCCAAGGAAGCGGTCGAGGCGGCTGGCGAAGATTTTGGTCGCCAGCCGGTCGGCTCGGGCGCCTTCAAACTGGCGGAATGGGCGCCGGGCCAGCGCGTGGTGTTCGAACGGTTCGCCGATTACCACCGCGCCAACCTGCCCAAGCTGGATCAGGTGACCTTTGAAATCGGACTGGAGCCCACCGTTGCCCTGCTGCGTCTGCAACAGGGGCAGGCGGATGTGCCCGGCGACGGCATCCCACCCGCGCAGTTCCTGCAGGTGATGAACGATCCGGCACAGAAGGATAACGTTATCGAAGGTGGCCAGCTGCACACCGGTTATATCACACTGAACACCCAGATGGCGCCGTTCGACAATGTCGCCGTGCGCAAGGCCGTCAACATGGCGATCAACAAGGACCGTATCGTCAAGCTGATCAACGGCCGTGCGGTTCCGGCAAACCAGCCGCTGCCGCCGTCGATGCCGGGCTACGCCGAGGATTACGAAGGCTATGCCTTTGATCCCGCCGCCGCCAAGGAAATGCTGGCCGAGGCTGGTTTTGCCGATGGGTTCACCACCGAGCTTTACGTGATGAACGTCGATCCCAACCCGCGGATTGCACAGGCGATCCAGCAGGACCTGAAGGAAATCGGTGTCACCGCCGAGATCCGCAGCCTGGCACAGGCCAATGTGATCGCCGCAGGCGGTGAGGCGGATCAGGCGCCGATGATCTGGTCCGGTGGTATGGCCTGGATCGCCGACTTCCCGGATCCGTCGAACTTCTACGGTCCGATCCTGGGTTGTGCCGGCGCGGTTCAGGGCGGCTGGAACTGGTCCTGGTATTGCAACGAGGAACTGGACGCCCGCGCTGCCGAGGCGGACGCCATGACCGGTGCGGAAAACGCTGACGCCCGGATCGAGGCGTGGAAATCCATCTATCTGGATGTGATGGCGGATGCCCCCTGGGTGCCGGTCTTCAACGAGCAACGCTTCACCCTGACCTCGGACAAGATCGCGGGCGACGACAGCCTGTTCGTTGATCCGGTCCATATTCCGGTCAACTATGACTACATCTACTCGAAGGATGCTGAATAAAAATGTGTAAGCACTGTGATTACACGATCCACGGTGCACACCATCACGGGTGGGACAATTCGCTCCCGCCCGTGGAAACGGTGGCTCCCGGATCGCGCCTGCATTTCCAATGTCTCGACAGTTCGGGCGGGCAGTTCAACAAGGACAGCACCAGCGCCGATGTGCCCAATCTGGATTTTGGCAAGATCAACCCGGTTACCGGGCCGATCTATGTCGATGGGGCCAAACCCGGCGATGTGTTAAAGGTCAAGATCGAAGCCTTCCACCCCTCGGGGTTCGGCTGGACCGCGAATATTCCGGGCTTTGGCCTGCTCGCCGATCAGTTCACCGATCCCTATCTCAAGGTCTGGGATTACGATCCGGAAACGCTGGCGCCGTCGCTGTTCTCCGATCTGGCCAAGGTGCCGCTAAAACCCTTTGCCGGGACTATAGGTCTGGCCCCGGCCGAGGCAGGCCTGCATTCGGTGGTGCCTCCGCGCCGCATGGGCGGGAATCTCGATATCCGTGATCTGGCGGCGGGCACCACGCTGTATCTGCCGGTGGAATGCGAAGGGGCGCTGTTCTCCATCGGGGATACCCACGCCGCGCAGGGCGATGGCGAGGTTTGCGGCACCGCGATTGAATCGCCGATGGATGTGGAGGTCACGCTGGACGTGGTGAAGGGGGAAACCCTGAACTTCCCGCGTTTTTCCACGCCGGGGCCGGTGACGCGCCATCTTGATGCCAAAGGGTATGAAGTCACCACAGGCATCGGCAATGACATGATGCAGGCCGCGAAGGATGCTGTCAGCGCCATGGTCGATCTTCTGGGCCGCACCAAGGGTTTGTCGGCCGAAGATGCCTACCTATTGTGTTCCGTCTGCGGCGATCTGCGGATTTCCGAAATCGTCGACATGCCGAACTGGGTGGTCAGCTTCTACTTCCCGAACGTGGTGTTCGAATGAGCGAGACCGTGCTGACAGTGCGCGACCTGAGTGTTCAGGTCGCCACCCCTTCGGGGGCGAAGACGGTTCTGGATGGGCTGTCTTTTGATCTGAAGCGGGGCGAAACGCTCTGTCTGGCGGGCGAAAGCGGTTCCGGCAAATCCATGACCGCGCTGGCGATCATGGGGCTGTTGCCAGAGCCGATGTGCCGCATCGCGGGCGGCTCGGTGAAACTCGGCGATCTGGAGCTGACGACCCTTGGCCCGCGTGGCTACCGCGATATCCGCAGCGTGCGGGTGGCGATGATCTTTCAGGAGCCGATGACCTCGCTCAACCCGCTGATGACGGTGCAGGACCAGTTGGCCGAGGTGCTGCTGGAACATGGTGCCTGCAATCGCGGCGAAGCCCCTGCGCGGGCGCTGAAATTGCTGCAGGATGTGCAACTGACGGAACCGGAACGGCGGCTGAAGCAATACCCCCACGAATTGTCCGGCGGCATGCGGCAGCGGGTAATGATCGCCATGGCGCTGGCCTGCGATCCCGAGGTTCTGATCGCCGATGAGCCGACTACCGCGCTGGACGTGACGGTGCAGGCAGAGATCCTCGACCTGATCCGCGCCTTGCAAAAGGATCATGGAACCGCTGTGCTAATGATTACCCATGATATGGGCGTGGTGGCGGAAATGGCGGATCGGGTGGTGATCCTGCGCCACGGACAAGAGGTGGAAAGCGCCCCTGTGCGCGATCTCTTTGCCGCCCCGCAAAGCGACTATGCCCGGGAATTGCTGGCCGCGGTTCCCCGTCTTGGCACCGCGCCGCCTCGCCCTGAGATGGAAAAGGGCGCCCCGGTGCTGGAGGTCAGCGATCTGTCGGTGCGGTTCGATATGCGCGGCGGTATCCTCAACCGGGTGCAGGCGCGGGTCCACGCGGTGGAACAGGTGTCCTTTACCGTGCGTGCCGGAGAAACCCTGGCGCTGGTCGGGGAATCCGGCTGTGGCAAATCAACAATTGGCAAGGCCCTGTTGGGGCTGGTGCCATGGCAGGGCTCGATCTCGGTTCTGGGGCAGCAGACCCATGGCATGGGCCCAGGCGCGCTGAAGCCGGTGCGTCGGGACATTCAGATGGTGTTTCAGGACCCCGGTGCCTCGCTGGATGCGCGGATGACCGTTGGCGAGCAAGTGGCCGAACCTCTGGTCATTCACGGTCTGTCCAGTGGATCGGAGATGAGTGACCGCACGGCAGAGCTGTTTCGCCGCGTCGGCCTGTCGCCGGACATGATGCAGCGCTATCCGCATGAGTTTTCCGGCGGGCAACGGCAGAGGATCAACATCGCGCGGGCCTTGTCACTGTCGCCAAAGATCCTTGTCGCGGACGAAAGCGTTTCGGCGCTGGATGTCTCGGTTCAGGCGCAGATTCTGGAGTTGTTGCAAAGCCTGCAGGACGAGGACGGGCTGGCCTTCCTCTTCATCAGCCACGACATGGCGGTGATCGAACAGGTTGCGGACCGGGTCATGGTCATGCGTCTGGGGCAGGTGGTCGAGGAAGGCGTGCGTGATGCGGTGCTGCATTCGCCCCGCCATCCCTATACCCGCCGTTTGCTGTCCGCAGTGCCGGTTCCGGATCCCACGCGGCCTCTGCCAGAACGGCAGGCTGGTGATGCCAGTGGAACGCCCGTGCTACCAGTCGGCCAGTCGCCCGAAAAACTGATCCTGCGTGATCTAGGCGCCGGACACAGGGCCGCCGTCTGACGAGACTAGCACGGGTCCCGAAACGGAAAGGCGCCCCCCTGCAAGACAGGGAGGCGCCTTGGCCGAACGTGCGAATGGACGGCGTCCTTACAGGGCGGCTTTGAACAGCTCTGTAAGGTTTTCTTCGGTCAGCTCGATCGGGTTGCCGCCGCAAGACGGATCGATGATCGCGCCCTTGACCAGTTCGGGGATCGAGGCTTCGGTGACACCCAGATCCGACAGCTTGCGCGGGATGCCGAGGCTGTCGTTCAGTTCCTGCACATAGGCGCGGAAGCCGTCAAAGCCGCCTTCAATACCCAGATAGGCCGCCGCCTGGTTGAACCGGTCGGCAATCACCGGGGCGTTGAAGTCCAGAACCGCAGGCATGCAGACCGCGTTGGTGGTGCCGTGGTGGGTGTTGAAATGCGCGCCGATCGGGTGGCTCATGGCGTGGATGGCGCCAAGGCCCTTCTGGAACGCGGTGGCGCCCATGGCTGCGGCGGACATCATCTGCGCGCGCGCTTCGATATCGGTGCCGTCGGCATAGGCGCGGGGCAGGTAATCCTTCACCAGACGCATGCCTTCCAGCGCGATGCCCTGGGACATCGGGTGGTAATGCGGCGAAGAGAAGGCCTCGACGCAATGGGCAAAGGCATCAAGGCCGGTGCCTGCGGTGATGAACTTCGGCATGCCCACGGTCAGTTCGGGATCGCAGATCACCACGGTGGGCAGCACCTTCGGGTGGAAGATGATCTTCTTCTGATGCGTGACACTGTCGGTGATCACCGAGGCGCGCCCCACTTCGGAGCCGGTGCCAGCCGTGGTCGGCACGGCGATGATCGGCGCGATGGCCTCGGCGTCGGCGCGGGTCCACCAGTCGCCGATATCCTCGAAATCCCAGACCGGGCGGCTTTGGCCGCACATGAAGGCGACCATTTTGCCAAGGTCGAGGCCGGAGCCGCCGCCAAAGGCGATCACGCCGTCATGGCCACCGGCCTTGTAGGCGGCAACACCCGCTTCGAGGTTCTTTTCATTGGGGTTGGGATCAACCTCGGAGAACATGCCACGTCCAAGGCCCGCAGCCTCCATGATGTCCAGTGTGGACTGGGTCACGGGCAGATCCGCCAGTCCCTTGTCGGTGACCAGCAGCGGTTTCTTGATGCCAGCCTGCGCGCAGGCCTCGGCGAGTTCCTTGATCCGGCCAGCGCCGAATTTGATTGCGGTCGGATAGGACCAGTTTCCAACGAGAGACATGGATATTGCCTTTCATAAGGGCCATTAGGCCGGGGGACATTCAGAGTGACACAAGGACCGGGCCCGACCGGGGTGGGCGCGATCGCGCCCGCCGTGGGGGCGGGCGCGGTCCGGGCCGCAGAGCGCCCCGGACGGGATTGGTTCAGCCCGTCACCTTTTTCAGGTGATAGGATTTCGGACGGGTCAGGTTGTGATAGCCGATCACCGACAGGCCGCCGCCACGCCCGGTGTTCTTGCAGCCGGTCCAGCACAGGCCCGGATCGAGATAGTCGGCGCGGTTCATGAAGACGGTGCCGGTCTCGATCTGATCGCCGATGCGCTGGGCGCGGTCCACATCCGAGGTCCAGAGCGATGCCGTGAGGCCGAATTCGCTGTCGTTCATAAGCTTGATGGCTTCCTCGTCCGAGGAGACCTTCATGATGCCCACGACAGGGCCAAAGCTTTCGTCGCGCATCACCCGCATGTCGTGGGTGACATTGGTCAGGATCTGCGGCGTCAGGTAGGCACCGCCGTCATCCTCGGCAAAGGTTTCGATCTGGGCCACGGCGCCCATCTGCAGTGCCTCGGCGATCTGCTCGCGCACTTCCTTGGCGAACCGTACATTGGCCATCGGGCCGATGGAGGTTTCGGGATCCATCGGGTTGCCCAGTTTGTAGCCTTTGACGATCTCGAGCGCCTTGGCGAGGAAGGCGTCATAGACGCTTTCATGCACGTAGATTCGCTCGATCCCGCAGCAGCACTGGCCCGAGTTGAACATTGCCCCATCGATCAGCGTATCGACTGCTGCGTCGATATCCGCGTCTTCCATGACATAGCCCGGATCCTTGCCGCCGAGTTCGGTGCCAACGCCGGTAAAGGTGCCAGCCGCGGCGCGCTCCATCGCCTGACCGCCGCCGACCGAGCCGGTGAAGTTCACGAAATCAAAGGCCTTTGCCGCGATCAGTTCAGAGGTGGTGTCGTGATCCAGGAACACGTTCTGGAACACATCCGCAGGCACGCCCGCCGCGTGGAAGGCTTCTGCCATGCGTTCACCCACCAGCAGGGTTTGCGTCGCGTGTTTCAGCACCACGGTATTGCCCGCTATCAGGGCCGGGGCCACGGTGTTGATCGCGGTCATATAGGGGTAGTTCCAGGGCGCCACGACAAAGACGACGCCTTGGGGAATGCGTTTGATATAGCGTTTGAAGGTCTCGTCTTCGCCCACTTCGATATCGGCCAGCGCTTCCTTGGCGATCTCCGCCATATGCGAGGCGCGCTCGTTGAAGCCGCCGAATTCGCCGCCAAAACGCACGGGGCGACCCATCATATGGGCGAGTTCGGGAACGATCTCGTCGTTCATCTCGCCGACCTTGGCGACACCGGCCATCACCAGGTCGATCCGCTCCTGCAGGGGGCGGGCGGCCCAGGCGGCCTGCGCGGCGCGGGCACGCTCGGCGGCGGCAAAGGCGTCCTCGCGCGAGAGGGTTTCACGCTCTGCAAAAACCGATCCGTCGATCGGCGAGATACATTTCAGTGTCTGGCTCATGCCATCCTCTTGTGTTTGCTGTCAGGGGGCTTTCCCCTGCCGTGTCAGTATTTCGGGGTCCGGAGCAAGGCGCCGTGGCGTCAGGCCCGTTCAAATCCGCGTGCGATTTCGTAGTCGGTCACCACGCGTTCAAAGTCTTCGATCTCCACCTCGGCGGCGCGCACGTAGTGGTCGACCACATCGTCGCCAAAGGCTTTGCGCAGCAGGGTCGAGCCATTCAGCGCCTCGCGGGAATCGCGCAGGGAGCCGGGCAGCATGCCGGTCTCGCCCTGATAGACGTCACCCTTGGCTGCGGGGGCCAGTTCCAGTTGTTCCTCGATGCCCGCGATGCCTGCAGCCAGCTGCGCGGCCATGGCCAGATAGGGGTTGATGTCCGAGCCGCCGACGCGGCACTCGACACGCACTGCCTTGGTGCCATCGCCGCAAAGGCGGAAGCCCGCAGTGCGGTTGTCCACCGACCAGATGATCCGGGTCGGGGCAAAGGTGCCTTTCATGAAGCGTTTGTAGCTGTTGATGTAGGGGGCCAGGAAATACATGTAATCGGGGGCGTATTTCAGCATCCCGGCCATGTAGTGTTTCATCAGCTGGCTCATCCCCAGTTCATCGTTTTCGTCATAGAAGGCGGGTTTGCCATCCTTCCACAGGGACTGGTGCACGTGGGAAGATGAGCCGACCTTGTCCTGGTGCCATTTCGGTAGGAAGGTCGCGGCATGGCCCTGCTGCCAGGCGATTTCCTTCACCGCGTGTTTGGCGATGGTGTGGTGATCGGCGGTGTTGAGCGCGGCATCATATTTGATGTTCAGCTCTTCCTGACCGGCCTCGGCCTCACCCTTGGTGTTCTCGACCGGAATGCCCGCATCCCACAGGTGATTGCGCAGTGGGCGCATCACGTGCTCTTCCTTGGTGGTCTGCAGGATGTGGTAGTCTTCGTTATAGGCCGAGATCGGCGTCAGATCGCGGAAGCCGGATTTGGCGATCTCGCCAAAGCTTTTCTCGAACAGGAAGAACTCCAATTCGGTGGCCATCATCGCATCATAGCCCATATCGGCCAGCCGCTGGATCTGCTTTTTCAGGATCGCGCGGGGGGAATGGGGGATTTCCTTGTGGGTGTGGTGGTCCAGCACATCGCAAAGCACCATCACCGTGCCTTCCAGCCAGGGCATCGGGCGCAGGGTGGAAAGGTCCGGTTTCATCACATAGTCGCCATAGCCGCCTTCCCAGCTGGTGGAGGCATAGCCGTCGGGCGTCGCCATCTCCAGATCGGTGGCCAAGAGGTAGTTGCAGCAATGGGTTTCTTCCCAGGCGCTGGCGACAAAATGTTTGGCGTGGAACCGTTTGCCCATCAGGCGTCCCTGCATGTCCACAAGGCACACCAGAACGGTGTCAACAGTGCCGTCGGCAACCTGAGATTTAAGCGTGTCGAAGGAGAGCATGAGGGGCCCTTTGTGTGTTGCGGCCCGCAGGGGCGGACGCGTTTCCGTCCGACCCCTGCGGGCGAATTCCTGTTCAGGGTATCCGGCCCGCATATAGGTGGCGGGCCGGATGTAGGGTCTAGGACCGGGGCCTATCAGCCGTAGCGGTAGGGGCGACCGGCCTTGGTCATGTCCGAATTGTACTTCTTGATGATCTCGACAACCTTCGCCTTGGTGGGGCTTTCGGCTGCGATCTCATCCCAGAATTTATAGGCCGCTTCTTCAACGGTGGCCCATTCGGCATCGGGGATCGAGGTCAGTTCCATCTTCGGACCGTTGACGCGCAGATCTGCTTCGCCGCCCCAGTACCACCACTGACGGTAGTAGTGCGATTGATCACAGCAGACGCGGAACAGGGTCTGCAGGTCTTCCGGCAGCTCGTTCCAGCGGCCCTGGTTGGCAAAGAAGGAGCCAGCCCATGCGCCCGAGATGTTGTTGGTCAGGAAGTAGTTGGTCACATCGGCCCAGCCAACGGTGTAGTCTTCGGTGATGCCCGACCATGCGATACCGTCAAGTTCGCCGGTCTGCATGGCGACTTCGATGTCTTCCCAGGGGAGGGTGACCGGCACCACGCCGAACTGGCTGAGGAAGCGACCGGCGGTCGGGAAGGTAAAGACGCGCTTGCCTTTGAGGTCCTCAAGGCTGCGGATCGGGTCTTTGGTGGCAAAGTGGCAGGGGTCCCAGGCACCGGCCGAGATGTGTTTCACGCCAACCTTGGAATATTCTTCGTCCCAGATTTCGTTCAGGCCATATTTGTTGAACAGCACCGGCACGTCGAGCGAGTAGCGCGAGGCGAACGGGAAGTAGCCGCCAAAGACGGTGACTTCGGTGGGCGATGCCATGGAGTCATCATCCGACTGCACCGCGTCGATGGTGCCGCGCTGCATGGCGCGGAACAATTCGCCGGTGGGCACCAGCTGATCGGCGAAATACAGCTCGATCTGCATGCGGTCGCCTGCGATCTGGTTGAACATATCGATGGCGGGTTTCACCACGTGTTCGGCCAGAGCCGCACCGGCATAGGTCTGCATGCGCCATTTGATTGTGGATTGCGCCAGTGCCGGTGTGGCGAGCGGCGCCGCCATTGCGCCTGCACCGGCGGTGGTCAAAAACTTACGTCTTGTCGTCATCTCGTTTTCTCCTTGTTGAAATAGGGCCCCCGAACAGGGCTCTTTTTGGTTATTTTCCGTAGACCAGATCGGGCAGCCACAGGGCGATCTGCGGGAACAGCATCACCAGAGATAGCGCCACGATCATCACAGCGACAAAGGGGATGATAGAGACATAGATGTCCTTCAGCCCGATTTCCGGCGGCGCCATGGCGCGCATCAGGAACAGGTTGTAGCCAAAAGGCGGCGTCATATAGGCGATCTGCGTCGTGATGGTGTAAAGCACCCCGTACCAGATCAGATCAAAGCCGAGCGCCCCGACCAGCGGCACATAAAGCGGCGCCACGATCACCAGCATCGCGGTGTCATCCAGGAAAGTGCCCATAATGACAAAGCTGAGCTGCATGAGGATCAGGATCATCCAGGGGGAAAGGCCCAGCTGCGTGGTGAAGAGATCCTCGATCGCCTTCACGGCGCCCAGCCCGTCAAAGATCGCGCCGAACCCCAGCGCAGCAAGGATGATCCACATGAACATGCAGGAAATGCCCAGCGTCGAGCGCACGGAGGTTTCAAACACCTCCTTGTTCATGCGCCCCTTCAGCACCGCAGCGATAAAGGCGGTCATGGCACCGATGGCCGAGCTTTCCACCAGCGAGGTCCAGCCGTTGACGAAGGGGATCATCATCGCGGCAAAGATCGCCAGCGGCAGCACGCCCGAGAACAAGAGGCGGTATTTCTCTTTCAGGAACAGGTCGGTGTAGAACAGCGGGATCTTTCGGGTGACAAAGGACAGCGCCGCTGCCGCCAGCGCCAGACCGATGGCCGATTTCGGCGCTACGAAGTCCAGCTTCACCACCAGTGGGATCAGCACCAGCGCGGCCAGAACGATATGGTTCAGGCGCAGCGGGTGGTCACTGACGCGGTCGTATTCGGCCAGATCCTCGGGTGTCATCGCCGGGCCAAGGTCCGGCTGCATCCGGGCGCGGAAATATATGTAGGCGATGAACATGGTGGCCATCAGAAGGCCCGGCACCACGCCGGCCAACCACAGCTGACCCACCGGCTGTCGTGCGATCATCGCATAAAGCACCAGCACGACCGAAGGCGGCACCAGAATGCCTAGACTGGACCCAGCCTGAATTGTGCCTGTCACCAGAATCTTGTCATAGCCGCGCCGCAAGAGTTCCGGCAGCGCAATGGTGGCGCCGATGGCCATGCCGGCGACCGACAGGCCGTTCATGGCAGAGACCAGAACCATCAGGCCGATGGTGCCGATGGCCAGGCCGCCTTTTACCGGTCCCATCCAGACGTGGAACATGCGGTACAGATCGTCGGCGATCTTCGATTCCGACAGCACGTAGCCCATGAAGATGAACATCGGCAGCGTCAGCAGTGGATACCACTTCATCAGCTTCATCGCGGCGGAAAACGGGATCTCGACACCGCCGGTGCCCCAGAGGAGCAGACCGGCAACCGCGCCGACAAAACCGATGGCGCCAAAGACGCGCTGGCCGGTCATCAGCATCAGCATCATGCCGGCAAACATCACGAGGGCGATCATTTCATAGGGCATCAGAGGTCCACTCCGCGCAGGCGTCCGATATCCCGGAACAATTCGGCAAGGCATTGCAGCAGCATCAGAAAGACACCGAAGCAGAGGGTGAATTTGACGGGCCACAGGAAGGGTCGCCAGGCGGTGGAACTGCGTTCGAGATAGCCGAGTTTTTCACCCGCCGCGGTCGGCCCCTCCCTCACCAGCGTCCAGATGAGGTCACCAAAGAAGGAAAAAGGCTCCATCCCGAAATAACCAAGGCTATAGGCGGTGGAACTGACCGCGCCGTAAAGCAGAATCCCAAGGTAGACCATCAGGAACAGAACGGTGAAGGCATCGACCCAGGCTTTGGTTCGGGTGCTCCAGCCGCCATAGAACAGGTCCATCCGCACGTTCGATCCCATCTGGATCGAATAGGGCCCGCCAAGGATGTAATAGGCGACCATCACGAATTGTGCGGTCTCCAATGTCCAGAGTGACGGGTTGAAGAAGGTCTTGGAGACCGAGGACCACAGCAGGACCCCGATCAGGGCAAAGATCAGATACATCGCGAACCGGCCAATGAACCGGTTCAGCGCATCGATCATGCGGACATATCGCAGAATGAAACTAGGCATTGGCCTGCCTCCCGGCCTTGAGCGCGGCAAGCGCAGGACGCAGCAGCACCAGCAGGTCTTCGGCTATGGCGGCCTCATCCTGCGGGGTGCGTAGCAGATCGTTACGCACTTCGATCATCACATTGGCGAGCCCGTTTTCCAGACCGTGCAGGCGCAGGGAATGGGTGACGCCATCCTCTGGGCCGTAGGGATCGTTGCGGGCGATCCTACGCTGCGGCAGGCGAGGGGCCTCGGCCAGCATGGCATCGGCCAGACGGGTGTCGCTGTCGTGCAGAATGCCGATTTCAACGGCGCGGTGTTCGCCGAAATAGACCGGTGTGAAACTGTGCATGGTGACCAGAACCGTCGGCAGGTCTTTGGCCTTGCGCGCTGCCAGCACGTCGCTGACCGCCTGACAGAACGGGGTATAGACCGTGTCAACACGCTCGGCGCGTTGTTCGGGCGTCAGGTCACAGTTGCCCGGCACCACGATCACTTCAGACTTTTCCGGCATGGCCGAGGCGGCTTCGGGCGGACGGTTGCAGTCGTAGACAAGCCGCGACACCCGGCTGGCCACCAGCGGCGCATCAAGAGCGTCGGACAGGGCGAGCGACACCGCCCGGGCGCCCGGGTCCCAGGCAGCATGGCTGGTGCGGTCGGCTTCAGCGAGGCCAAGCCCTTTGTAGCGCGCAGGAATGTGGTGGCTGGCGTGCTCACACAGGATCACCACCTCCCCCGCGCCGTCGGCGTTGAAGACTTCGGTAGCCTCGCTCAGAGCGTTGGAATCGCCCGGTGACATTCAGTACTCCCCGATTTTGGAAAAATGTTTTCACGTGGGGCATTTTCTGTCAATATCGTTTCAGGCAGTTTTTTCTGCGGTCGTTTTCCGCGCGATGTAGGATGCGGCGAATGCCCGTTTTTTGATCGACCGAAACAGAGGTGTGCCCCCTTGTCCAAACCCGCCGCCAGTGTGCGAGAGCTGATCCGCGAACACTATTCGACGCTGACCCAGTCCGAGCGCAAGTTCGCCAATGCTCTGCTCGAAAACTATCCTGCGGCGGGGCTGGCCTCGATCACCATCGTCGCGTCGAATGCCGAGGTTTCGACCCCGACGGTGGCGCGGATGGTCCAAAAACTCGGCTTCAAGGGCTACCCGCAGTTCCATCAGGCGCTGCTGAAAGAGCTGGAGGCGCAGGTGTCCGGCCCGACGCAACGACGCGCGAACTGGGCATCCGAGGCGCCCGAGGGACATCTGCTGAACAGATTCGCACAAGCTGTGACGGACAACCTTGGTCAGACCTTTTCAAACCTCGACTACGAACAATTCGACCGCGCGGTGCACCAGCTGGCCGATACCGAAGGGCGGCTCTATGTGGTGGGCGGGCGGATCACCCGGGCGCTGGCCGACTATGCCTTCACCCATTTTCAGGCGATCCGTCAGCACGTGACGCATATGACCTCGTCTTCGGCTACCTGGCCCCATTACGTGCTGGACATGGTCGAGGGTGACACCTTGCTGATGTTCGACGTACGGCGTTATGAAACCAACCTGCAACGGCTTGCGGAACTGGCGGCCGAACGTGGGGTGAAAATCATCCTGATCACGGACCAATGGGCCAGTCCGATCACCTCGGTTGCCCATTATACGTTCAATTGCTGGGTTGAAATCCCGTCGGCATGGGATTCGAACATCTCCACCATGATGCTGCTGGAGGCGATGATCTCTGCCACCCAGGAAGAAGGCTGGGATGAAACCCGCGAGCGCTATGAACGGCTGGATGAACTGTTCGATATGACGCGGCTATTCCGCAAGTTTTCCTGACAGCGACAATTGCTGTCAGCCATCCGGTGGATGGGATGGACATGCGCCGGAGGATACCGCAGTGTATTGATATTCAGCGCCTTTCGGGTGCGCCGAGATCAAAAAGTGTTATAGCGAGGTCCGAACGTATGAACAGGTTTGTCAGAGTTGTTGCCATCGCCAGCATTGCGGTTCTGGCTGCCGTCCCCTCCATCGGCAAGCAGCTGAGCCGTATTCTTGCGGAATCGGGCCTGTCGCCTTTGGATATGGAGATGATGATCCAGGCTGAGGCTGTCCTCTACAGCGTCAGCCAGCCAAAGACCGGCACGGTCGAAGCGTGGAGCAATCCCGAAACCGAGGCTCATGGTACGGTGACGATCATCAACCGGAATGCCAACTGCATCATGTTGCAGCACGAAGCGCACATGAAGGGTAGGGAGAAGGCTTTGCAGCCAAAGCGCAAGTTCTGCAAGGACGATAAGGGCGCGTGGCGCTTGTCGCTTTAAGCGGGTTTCAAGGTCAGTACTGATTCAGCGATAGGTTCGCTGCTCGATCGGGGTGGCTGCAATCGCTTCCAGTAAGCCGTCGATCAGCAATTCCTCGGCCCGGTTTTTTGCGGCGTGGCGGTTCCAGACCACATGCACGTCGATGGCGGGAAGATCATCATATGGCGGGACCTGCCAGAGCTGCCCATCCCGGACATCCCGCGCCGCCACGTGGACGGGCAGGGGGCCGATACCGACACCGGCCACGATCATGCGGTGAACTTCCTCAAGGTGACTGGACAGGCCGGTAACCTTGTCGCCCAGTTCGGCCTGCGCCCGCATTACTGTCACCGGTTTCAGCACATCGTGCAGCCGGTCGGTTTCAAAGCTGACCGAACTGTGCCCGGCCAGATCCGACAGTTTCAGATCCTTGCGCCCGAACAGCGGATGGCGCGGGCCGCAGAACAGACCAAAGAATTCCCGGTACAGACGCCGGTACTCCAGCTTTGGGTTGTGATCCCGCACCAGGCACAGTGCAAAAGAGGCCCGTTTTGCAGCCACCTCGGCGATGGCGGCGGCGCTGGTGCGCACGTCGATCGACAGGGTGGCTTTGGGGTGTGCGAGGTGGAAATCGGCCAGTACCTCGTCAAACAGCGGGCAGACAACGTGGCTGGCCATGACGATCTTGACGTGGCCCTGCACCTCATCCGTCAGCTCCCGCATCAGTGTGGACAACCGCAGGATGGAGCCGTTGATGTCCAATGCCTCGCGATAGAGCAGCCGCCCGGCATCGGTCAGCTGGTAATGCCCCGGCGAGCGGTCGATCAGCTTGCGCCCGATGCGGTCCTCCAGCTTCTTCAGCGCGGCAGAAACCGAAGGCTGTTTCAGCCGCAGTTGTTGTGCCGCCTCGGTGATCGAGTGGCTTTCTGCCAGTACCACGAAGGTGCGCAGCAGGTTCCAGTCCAACTCGCGGGCAATACGCTCGGGGGCAAAGCGCCCGTCGCTTTCCATAGATTCCATCTATATTCACAATTTTGATTATCTATTTGATCTATGGTGATCAGGTTTTGCATGCTTCCGTCAAGCCCGGATTAAGTGGGCGTTAACAGGGAAAGACCATGTCCGTCGAAAAACGAGAGGCGCGTCAGCCTTGGATTCTGCTGTTCCCCGCCCTGTCTGCGGTGACGTTGTTACTGTTCGTCCCGCTGCTGTTTATTCTGGTCTACAGTTTCTGGCTGCGCACCGCCACTGGCGCCGATGTGGCGGGTTTCTACCTTGATAACTGGCAAGAGGCGCTGAGCGATCCTTTCTACCGGGATATTCTGATCAGTACCCTGCGCATCGCGGCGATCACCACCGTGGCCTGCGCCCTGATGGGGTACCCTTCGGCCTATTTCATTGCCCGTTCGCAGGGCAATAAGGCGGTGCTCTTGCTGCTTTTGATGCTGCCCTTCTGGATTAGCTACATCATCCGCACGATGAGCTGGATCAACATTCTGGGTGTATCCGGCGCCTTCAACTCGGCGCTGCTGGCGCTGGGCATCATCGATGAGCCGATTCAGATGCTCTATAACGAGGTGACGGTCATTCTGGGTCTGGTGCACTTCCTGCTGCCCTTCATGATTCTCAATATCTTCGTCAGCCTCGACGGCATCGATACCAATCTTGAAAACGCCGCCAATTCTCTGGGCGCGACCCGCTGGCAGGCGTTCCTGCAAGTCACCCTGCCGCTATCACTGCCGGGTTTGGCCGCCGGTGGTCTGCTTTGCTTCGTGCTGGGCGCGGGCACTTATATTACCCCGCTGGTTCTGGGCGGGCCGCGCGATGCCATGTTCGCCAACCTCGTGTTCGAAGCCATCATTACCCAGCTGAACTGGCCTCTTGGCTCGGCCCTGTCGCTGATGCTGCTGGCAGTGCTTGGAGCGCTGGTGATGATCTATAACCGCTACCTGGGCATGGCCCAGCTGATGAAGGGGCTGGGCTGATGGAAGGTCGTTTCAACATGGGCTGGAGCCTGATCCGGGGCTGGGCTGTTCTTGTCTATATCTTCATGTTCCTGCCAGTGGCCGTGGTTGTGCTGCTCAGCTTTAACGCCAGCCAGTTTGGCAATTTCCCGATGACCGGATTTTCCTTCCGTTGGTTCGTGGAACTGGCAGGGAACGATGCGATCCTGCGCGCCTTTCGTACCTCGATCATCCTCGGTCTGCTGACTGCGCTGATTTCGACAACGCTGGGCGTTCTGGCCAGTCTTGCGCTGGTGCGCTACCGGGTGCCGGGGGCCAATGCGATTTCGACCCTTCTGATCGCGCCGATCTTGGTGCCCGAGGTGGTGCTGGCGGTGGCGCTGCTGCTGTTCCTGAACTTCCTTGGAATCAACAAGAGCTTTGGCCTCCTGCTGGCAGGTCACGTGATCTTCACGCTGCCCTTTGTGATCCTCGTGGTGCAGGCGCGGCTTGTGTCGATCAAGCGCGACGTCGAAGAGGCCGCGATGAGCCTTGGCGCCTCGCCGGTGCAGACCTTCTTTCAGGTCACGCTGCCCCTGATGCTGCCCGCTGTTCTGGCCGGGGGGCTCTTCGCCTTTACCATCAGTTTCGACGACATCACCGGCACACTGTTCTGGAAGCCCGGCGGCGTGGAAACCGTGCCGACGCAGATCTTCGCCATGCTGAGAAACTCGATCAGCCCGGAGATCAACGCGCTGGGCACCGTAATGATCGTGATGACCGTTGGCCTGCCGCTCCTCGGTGCAGCCATCGCCCGGGCCATGGCCCGCAAAAGCGGCACGTAAGAACCGCGCCCTCCCCAAATAAGACCAACAAAATACAGACCAACATGGAGACTGAAATGACCAAGAAAATGGACAATACCACCCGGTATGAGCGCGCCCGCGAGCGCTATGTGAACGGTGATCTGGATCGCCGCAGCTTTCTGGGGCTGATCGGCGCGGCCGGTCTGGCCTATGGCGTGTCCACGCCCTTTGCCAAATACGCGCATGCGGCGACCACCGAGCAGGTGCGGTTCGACGGCTGGGGCGGCGTTGTCAGCGAAGCCTTCCGCAAGCACGCCTTTGATCCCTACACCGGCAAGACCGGCATCAAGGTTGTTGACGGCACATTCGGCGGTGGCGACGAATATCTGTCGCGCGTCAAGGCCAGCCAGCCGGGCGAATATAACATCGCGCACCTGTCGGGCGTCTTCGACTACGCACGCTATCACGCGCTGGGCCTCAGCTCGGAACTCAATGAGGCCAACATCCCCAACCTCGAATACGTGATCCCGAAACTGGTCGATGTGTTCCGCGGCGTGTCGGGCGGCAAACTGTCCTGCGTTCCCTATGACTACGGCACCACCGGTCTGGCCTATAACCGCAAGCATATCTCGGACGACGAGATGAAGGAAAAAGGCGCCAAGATCCTGATCGAGGAAGCCTACAAGGGCAAGATCGCAGGCTGGAGCGACTGGCGCACCCGCATGTGGTACGCGGCGCTGCAGACCGGCCAGAACCCGAACGAGATTTCGGATGAAGAGGCAGCATGGGATGCGGTCCGCACCCACCGCGACCTCAGCCTGAAATACTGGGGTTCGGGCGCCGAACTGATGAGCCTTCTGGCCGAAGAAGAGATCTACGTCACCGAAGCCTGGTCCGGCCGCATCTTTGCGCTGCAGGAGCAGGGCCATGACATCGGTTACATGGATCCGCCCAACGGATTCGGCTGGCAGGAATGCCTCTTCGTGATGAAAGGCTCGCCGATGGAAGCCTGCGAAGAACTGCTGAACTTCATGCTGGCGCCGGAAACCTCGATCGCGGTGGCCGAAGGCCAGAACTACCCGACCGCGCTGGATCCAACCAAGGTCGATCTTGGCGACAAGATCCCGACCCTGCCGGCCTTTGACCCTACCGGCACGCTGGATGGTCTGACCTTTGCCGATCCGGACTTCTGGAACGGTCACGAAGCCGACTGGTCGAAAACCTTCGGTCGCGTCCAGAAGGGCTACTGATCCCTCCCGCCCTCTCCCCGAACGGGGAGGGGGCACCTTTGAACCTTCCATCCGGAGAGCACCCCGTGAGTTCCGTCACCCTGAACAACATCGTCAAACGTTTTGGCACCTTCACGGCCGTGCATCAGGCCAATCTTGAAATCCCCGAAGGCGCTTTTGTGACGCTGCTGGGGCCGTCGGGCTGCGGCAAGACCACGAACCTGCGGATGATCGCGGGCCTGCTGGATCCGAGCGAGGGCGAAATCCTGATCGGTGGCAAGCGCGTCAACGATGTACCGATACACAAGCGCAACCTGGGGATCGTGTTCCAGAACTACGCCCTGTTCCCGCACAAGACCGTGGCCGAAAACATCGCCTTTGGCCTGAAATATCGTGATGTCCCCAAATCCGATGTGGCCCGCCGGGTGCAGGAGGCGCTGGATCTGGTGCAGCTGCCGGACGTGGGCAGCCGCTATCCCAAGGAACTGTCGGGCGGGCAGCAGCAGCGGATCGCGCTGGCCCGTGCCATCGTCATCGAACCCGAAGTGCTGCTGCTGGATGAACCCCTGTCGGCGTTGGATGCCAACCTGCGCGAAGACATGCGGGTCGAGCTGAAGCGCATTCAGGCCCAGATCGGTGTCACCACCGTCTTTGTGACCCATGACCAGTCCGAAGCGCTGGCCATGTCGGACAAGATCGTGGTGATGAGCGCCGGTCGCATCGAGCAGGTCGGCACCCCCGAAGAAGTCTATAATACCCCCGCCAGCGAATTCGTCGCCAATTTCCTTGGCGCCTCCAACATTCTGGCTGGCACCTGTGTGTCCCGCGACGCCAAGGCCGCGCTGCTGGACGTGCCGCTGTTCGGCAAGGTTCCCGTGCCCGCGGACAAGGCTGCCGCCGCCAGCGAAGGCGCCGCAGCAAAGCTGGTCCTGCGCGCAGAGAAGCTGGTGCTGATGGCGCCGGGCAGCGATACCTCTGGTCTCGTCACCGCCGAGGCCGTGGTCGAGACCGTTGATTATCAGGGGCAGACCGTCCGGTATTTCCTGCGCGTTGGGGACACCCAGCTACAGGCGATCAACATGATCGACGGCCGCCCCTTTGCCGAAGGGCAATCTGTCATCGCCGCATTCCGCCCGCAGGATTGCGCGGCGCTGGCTGGCGCCTGACGGTTTTACGCAAGACACGTTCGCGAGCAGGATCACAGCATGAGCAATCTTTTCTATCAGGGCCGAGGCCGCAAACCGGTGCTGGAACAGGCCCGTGGGGTCTATATGTGGGACAAGGATGGCAGGCGCTATCTGGATGGCTCATCCGGGGCGATGGTCTGCAACATCGGGCATTCCAATGAAAACGTGCTGGCCGCGATGCAGCGGCAGATGGAGAAATCCACCTTCGGCTATCGGTTGCATTTCGAAACCGAAGCCTCTGAACAACTGGCTGCACGTCTGGCCGGGCGCATGCCCAAGGGTCTGAATAAGGTGTTCTTCGTGTCTGGCGGCTCGGAAGCGGTGGAAAGCGGGATGAAGATGGCCCGCCAATACGCTCTGGCCACCGGGCAGGACAGCCGCTGGAAGGTGATCTCGCGCAGCCCGTCCTATCATGGTTGCACCCTGGGGGCGCTGGCCGTCACCGGCTATACCACCCTGTCGCAGCCTTTTGCGCCGATGATGCGCGAAATGCCAAAGGTGCCCGCGCCGCGCGCCTATCTGGATGGTCTCGACCCGAACGACAGGGAAACCGGTCTGCATTACGCCGACATGCTGGAGGCGAAGATCCTCGCCGAAGGAGCGGACAGCGTTCTTGCCTTTATTCTGGAACCGGTCGGGGGCGCCTCCACGGGCGCGCTGGTGCCGCCGCTCGGATATATGGAGCGGATCCGCGAGATCTGTGATCGCTATGGCGTGCTGCTGATCATGGATGAAGTCATGACCGGCGCCGGGCGCACGGGGACCTTCCTTGGCTGTGAGCACTGGAATGCACAGCCCGATATCGTGGTGATGTCCAAGGGCATCGGCTCGGGCTATGTGCCGCTGGGCGCGATGATCGCCGATGAACGTCTGGTCGACCCGGTGCTGGATGCGGGCGGCTTTGCCCATGGGTTTACCTATGCCGGCAATCCGCTGGCCTGCGCTGCTGGTCTGGCCGTGGTGGATGAGATCGAGGCACAGGACCTGTGCCGGAACGCCACCGAGATGGGCGACAAGCTGATCGCACGCCTGCACGGGCTGATGCAGAAGCACGAAATCATCGGCGATGTGCGCGGCAAAGGGCTGCTCACCGCCTTTGAATTCATGTCGGACCGCGACACCAAGGCGCCGCTGCCCAAGGGGTTGAACGCCTATCAGCGGTTCGTCGATATTGCCTATGATAAGGGGCTGATCGTTTATTCCCGCCGCACCCGCGATGGGGTGGAGGGCGATCATATCCTCGTCTGTCCGCCGCTGATCGTGAATGACACCCATCTGGATGAGATCATCGAAGGCCTTGATGCCTCGCTGGTCCAGTTCACCGATGAAATACACCCCGCACTGAAAGTCGGCTGAGACATGTCCAAGATTCTGATCACCTGCGCCATCACCGGTTCGATTCATACGCCGTCGATGTCGCCCTATCTGCCGGTGACGGCGGATGAGATCACCGAGCACGCGCTGGGCGCGGCAGAGGCAGGCGCAGCTGTTCTGCACCTGCACGCGCGCGATCCCGAAACCGGTCAGCCCTCGGCCAGCAGCGAACATTTCAAGGCGTTTCTGCCCCGCATCAAGCAGGCCAGCGACGCGGTGCTGAATATCTCGACCGGGGGCAGCGCCGTGATGACGCTGGAGGACCGGCTGGCAGCCCCCAAGATGGCCGAGCCGGAGATGTGCAGCCTCAACATGGGCACGATGAACTTCGCGCTTTACCCGGCGGCCGAGCGGATCACCGAATGGAAACACGACTGGGAAAAGCCGTTCCTGGAAAACTCGGATGATCTGGTGTTCAAGAACACACCGCGCGACATGGCGCGGATCCTGACCGAGATCGGCCAAGAGCGCGGCGCTCGGTTCGAGTTCGAATGCTATGATGTCAGCCATCTTTATATGCTGAAACATTTCGTGGACCGGGGCCTCGTGAAGGCGCCGCTGTTCATTCAGTTCGTATTCGGTGTTCTGGGCGGTATCGGGCCGGATCCGGAGAACCTCACCCATATGAAACTGATCGCCGACAAGCTGTTTGGCGATAGCTATATGTTCTCGGTGCTGGCAGCGGGTCGCCACCAGATGCCGCTGATCACCATGGGGGCGGCGATGGGCGGCCACGTGCGGGTCGGGCTGGAAGACAGTCTGATGATTTCCCGTGGGCAGCTGGCCAAGACCAATGCCGAGCAGGTGACCAAGATCCGCCGCATCGTCGAGGACCTGGGCCGCGAGGTCGCCAGCCCCGACGAAGCACGCCAGATGCTGGCCCTGAAGGGCGCGGACCGGACCGCGATCTGATGGAGATCCGGTTTCGCCCGGCAGGGGCGCAGGATGTGCCTGCGTTGCATTGGGCGCTGACGCAGTTGTCGCAGGATCTGGGCGATCGCCACGTTGCGGGGGAGGCTGATCTGATGCGCGCAGGGTTCGGTACTGATCCCGCCTTTGGCGCGCTACTGGCCGAGGCAGGCCCGCCTGTGGCGGCGCGCACGGTCGGGGCCAGCCTGTTCTCGCCGGTGTTTTCCACCGTGCGCGGGGCGGCCGGGGTCTATGTGGCCGACCTTTGGGTTGCGGCGGATGTGCGCGGGCAAAGGCTGGGCCAGCGCCTGCTGGCAGCGGTGCTGCAAGAGGCGCAGAGCAGATGGGATGCACGGTTTCTGAAGCTCAACGTCTATGACGACAGCCCGGATGCGCGCAGGTTTTACGACAGGCTCGGGTTCAAACCCGCCGTGTCGCAGACGGAAATGATACTGGATGAGGCCGGATGCGCGGCCCTGAGAGGAGAGACATGAAAGCGGTTTTTGACGAACGCCAGTGGAACCACGATCCAAAGCATTTCATGGCGAACGGCGCCATTCTACCCAATCCGGAACAACCGAAGCGGATCGAGGTTCTGCATGCAGGCGCAGTGGCAGCCGGGTGCAGCTTTCAGGCGCCTCAGGATGCCGGTCTTGGCCCGATTGCAGCGCTGCATTCGGCGGAGTACCTGACCTTTCTGGAGAACATCTATACCCGCTGGCAGCGTATTCCCGGAGCCGGTGAAGAGGTCATTCCCAACATACACCCTGCAGCCCGGACCGACGGGTATCCCAAATCCGCCGTGGGACAGGCTGGGTTCCACCAAGCCGATACCGCCTGCCCGATTGCCGAAGGCACCTGGGAGGCGGCCTATTGGTCGGCACAATCGGCTGTCACCGGCGCCGATCTGATCCTTGGCGGCGAACGCTCGGCATATGTGCTGTCGCGCCCGCCGGGGCACCATGCCTTTGGCGATCTGGCGGGGGGCTTTTGCTTTCTCAACAATTCCGGCATCGCGGCAGAGCGGCTGCGCGCCGCTGGCCTGCGCCCGGCCATCTTGGATGTGGACGTGCACCACGGCAACGGCACCCAGGGTATCTTCTACCGTCGTGACGATGTGCTGACTGTCTCGATCCATGCGGATCCGGCGCGGTTCTACCCGTTCTTCTGGGGCCATGCACAGGAACGCGGTGAAGGTCAGGGGCTGGGTTATAACCTAAACCTGCCCCTGTCGCGCGGCACCGGGGACGAGGATTACCTGAAAACCCTGGCCACCGCCCTTCAGCGTGTGAAAAGCTTTGGCACTGATGTGCTGGTCGTGGCGCTGGGGCTGGATGCCTCGATTGACGATCCCTTCGAGGGGCTGGCGGTGACCAAAGAGGGCTTTGCCCGCATCGGCGCGGCGATTGCGGCCACCGGCCTGCCGGTTCTCTTTGTGCAGGAGGGAGGCTACCTCTCCGACTCGCTTGGCGAAAACCTGACACGAACCCTAACCGGGTTTCAGGAGGAAGCGTGAGCGCGAACTTTGATGTCATCGTGATCGGCGGCGGGATCGCCGGGATTTCGGCAGCTGCTGAACTGGCCCGCGATATGTCGGTGCTGGTTCTGGAGGCAGAGCCGCAGACCGGCTATCACGCCACCGGCCGGTCGGCGGCCATCTTCATCCGCAACTACGGCAATGACACGCTGCGTGCCCTCAACGCGGCCTCGGCGCCGGTGCTGGAAGCGCCGGAAGGTATTTCGGATCGCTCACTTCTGTCACCGCGCGGCGAGATGCTGGTGGCCGACGAAAGCGAACTGCCCGCGCTTGAGACTTATGCGGCAGGCGCTGTCGGGCTGGAGCGGTTGTCACCAGAGCAAGCGGTTGAACTGGTTCCCATCTTGCGCCCCGAACGGATTGCGGGTGCGCTGATTGAATGGGATGCGCAGGATATCGACGTTGACCGGATGCTGGCAGGCTATGCCAGCCTGTTGAAACGGCGGGGCGGCCAGATCGTGACCGGGGCGCGGGTCAGCGCATTGACCCATACAGGTCAGGATTGGCAGGTGCAGGCGGGTGATGACACATATACTGCGCCCATTGTGATCAATGCTGCCGGGGCCTGGGCGTCGCAGGTTGCGGCACTGGCTGGAGCCCTGCCAGTCGATGTGGCACCGCTGCGCCGCTCTGCCGCGATCCTGCCTGCCCCCGAAGGCTATGATCCCACAGGCTGGCCGCTGTTCGCCTCGGCCGCGGAAAACTGGTACGCCAAGCCAGAGGCGGGCAAGCTGATGGTCTCGCCCGCCGATGAGGATCCGGTCGAGCCGCATGATGCCTGGGCCGATGACATGGTGCTCGCCGAAGGGCTTTACCGGTTCGAGCAGGCGGTGACCGTCCCGGTGACGCGGGTCGAAACCTCCTGGGCGGGCCTGCGTAGCTTCGCGCCCGACCGGACCCCCGTTGTCGGTTTCGATCCCCGGGCGGATGGTTTCTTCTGGCTGGCCGGGCAGGGCGGCTACGGCGTGCAGACAGCTCCGGCGCTGGCCGCTCTCACGGTTGCATTGTGCAGCGGCGCGACACCCGCTATCGAACCCGAAGTCGTCGCGGCGCTCAGCCCGGCACGCTTTGACGGATGACCGGATCCCGGATCACAGATTAACTTCAGACCCTACGAACAGATTAGGACGGACAATGACCGAAATTACCCGCAAACACACCGGCCCCCGCATGAGCCAGATCGTCACCCATGGCGACACCATCTATCTGGCCGGTCAGGTTGGCACCGCTGGCGCCAGCGTCGCGCAGCAGACCAAGGATTGTCTTGAGCAGATCGACACACTCCTCGCCGAAGCCGGAAGCGATAAGACCCGGATCCTGCAGACGGTGATCTGGCTGGCTGACATGAAGGACTTTGCCGAAATGAACGAAGTCTGGGATGCATGGGTGCCCGAAGGCCACACGCCTGCACGCGCCTGCGGCGAAGCCAAGCTGGCCACCCCCGACTTCCTGGTCGAGTTCATCGTGACCGCGGCCAAGGCCTGATCCTTCGGCCTTTGGCCAATGACAGAATGCATCAAACAGAAAGCCCGGCCAAATTGGCCGGGCTTTTTGCATCTGACGGAAATGATGTCTCGGGACGGCCGATGATTCCACCCGATTCCTTGGATTCGGAGCCCAAAACCATGCTTAGGCGGGGCGAGGCTGTGGGTAACCCTGTGGGGGAAATTGGATTCGTCTAAAGGCGCCGTGATTTACTCGAGATTCCCAAGGGGCGACACCGCGTGCAGCACGGTTCGCGTCGCAGAGACATGAGCTAAGCCATTGTATTAGTTTGTTACTTTATCTTTCTTGCTGAAAAATGTGTTTTTGTTGATTTTGGGGTTGCGGGTATTTGGAGTTGGGACTAGAACCCCCTTCA
>NZ_PXNU01000047.1:0-46484 GCF_041300735.1 Phaeobacter sp. SYSU ZJ3003
TCAAGACCCTGATCGGCGACAGCTCGAAACAGGTGGAACGTGGCGTGGATCTTGTCGGCAAGGCCGGGGAGGCGCTGCAGAATATTGTGCAACGGGTCAACCACATCTCGAAACTGGTGACGGATATCGCCGAGGGCGCGGCCGAGCAATCGACCGGTCTGGGTGAAATCAACACCGGTGTGGTGCAGCTGGATCAGGTGACCCAGCAGAACGCCGCCATGGTGGAAGAGGCCACTGCTGCGGGTCACATGCTGAACAGCGACGCCACCAAGCTGGCCGAACTGGTCGCCCACTTCAAGATCACGGGCGGCAGCAATATCACCGCAATGCCGCAGCCTTCGGCACCCATCGCACCGACGGCTCATGGCGAAGATGATTGGGATCTGGACGAGATCACTCCGACCCCTGTCGCCGCAACGGACGGAAACGCCGCCATCGACAAGTGGCAGGACTTTTAACCTGTCATCGATCCGGGGCGCACAGGGTGCGCCCCACCAATTATGTAACTTTCGGTTGTTCACCGAACTAACGTGACTGGGTATAGAATTGACCTCTCAGAACCTATTAATAATAACAACTGACCGGACATTTGCCCGCTCTTTGCAAAGCCACATGGAAGCCGCATATCCCGGTATGAAAGTGCTTTTGGCTAACAACCTCATGATGGCCTACAATCAGGCCGAAGCGGCGCAGCCAACCTTTGCGTTTGTGGAGGATGGTTTCACCCGATTGCCAGAATTCGAAATGATGCTGGCACTGTTCTCGGCCGTGGACACCCGCTGGGTCTCGGTCATGGATAGCCCGGGTGCAACACCTGCACGCCAGTCTTCTCCGTTGCTGAACGTAGGCGCGGGTATTTTCGAACTGACAAAGGCGGACAGCCCGCGCCAGTTTGCCCAATATTACGACATGATGGTCAAGGCGCCACGGCGCGGTGCCCCAGCGCGGACTTCTGCCTCAGCTCCGCCGCCGCCTAAACGCGATTTCAAGAAATTCATCCTGATCGGTTCCTCCACCGGCGGTGTCGAAGCGCTGCGTAGCGTATTGGTCGGCTTCACCCAGAATTGCCCACCTACGCTGATTGTTCAGCACACCGGTAAGAACTTCGGCCCCGGGCTGGTATCCCTTCTGGACCGGATCTGCGCCGCCAAGGTGGTTGCGGCCGAGGACGGCATGCAGATTGAATCGGGACATGTCTACGTTGCCGCAGGACAAACCCGCCACATGGGGCTATCGCCCCGTAAACCTCTGCGCCTTCGCATGAAAGAAGGACCGCCAATTTCGGGCCACACTCCGTCCGTTGACGCTTTGTTCACTTCTGCCATGCCATATGGAAAGGACGTGGTCGCAACAATCCTGACCGGTATGGGCCAGGACGGAGCCAAAGGACTTCTGGAGTTGCGCAAAGCCGGGGCAGCCACATTTGCACAAGACGAAAAATCGTCTGTTGTTTATGGAATGCCAAGGGTTGCCTGGGAAACTGGAGCCGCACAGAAACAAGTGTCTCTTGCCCGCATGGCCGGAGCGCTACTTCAGGCCTGCAAGACCTGAGCCGGGTTTTCCCCGGGCTAAACAAGGAGACCGCTGTGACGTCAGTATTCGCCAACACCACCTCCGTGACCATCCTGCAAGGGGATTACCGCGTGTCCAAGGATCCGTCGGTCGTCTTCTCGACTGTGCTTGGCTCCTGCATTGCAGCCTGCATCTATGACGCGGAGAATGGCGTTGGCGGCATGAATCACTTCCTGCTGGCGAATGCCAATGGTGGCGGTGTCAGCGCCCGCTATGGCATTCACGCCATGGAGCTTCTGATCAACGGCATCATGAAGAAGGGCGCCGAGCGCCGCAATCTGAAGGCCAAGGTGTTTGGCGGCGCAAAAATGTCGGTGAATCTGTCCGATATCGGTGCCTCAAACGCGCAGTTCGTCCAGCAGTTCCTGAAAGACGAGGGTATTCCCTGCATCTCCTCCAGCGTGGGGGGCACATCGGCCCGCCGGGTCCGGTTCCATCCGACATCCGGCAGCGCCCAGCAGACCCGGGTTGCCAACGACCGGCGTCTGGGCGAACAGGAAGTGGCGGCAGCACGTCAACCCACACCCGCACCCGCCACCCCGGCTGGCGCAGGCGATCTGACTCTGTTCTGAGTTGCCGCAGGCGGTCCCGAACCGCAGCCAGATCCCATTCCGAAAAAAGCCGGTCGCAGCCTTGCGACCGGCTTTTTGCATTGTGAGCACCCACGCAGTGGAAAGCGCCAACCACGGGCGAGGGAAATTATCCCTTGCTCCGTTTCCGGCCCGGCGCTACGCCAAGTGAGATATGCAGACGTTCCACGAGGCCCGCCAATGATCCTGTCCCGCACCCGCCGCCTATGTCTGGCTGCCGTGCTGGGATTGGCGTTTGCCATCGCAGCGCCCGGTCTGACCTTTGCAGGCGAGGTCACTGTGTTCGCCGCCTCCAGCCTGACCAATGCAATCAAACGTGTCCGCGCAGGGTTTGAAGCCGAAACCGGGCATACCGTTGCGGTTTCACTGGCCGGGTCTTCCGTTCTGGCGCGCCAGATCGAATATGGCGCGCCTGCTGATGTTTTTATCTCTGCCAACCCCGCCTGGATGGACCATCTTGAGCAGCGCGACAGGATCGTAGCAGGCAGCCGGTTTGACCTGATGGGCAACAGCCTTGTGCTGATTGCACATGGGCAGCAGCAACCGGTGACACTTTCGCCCGATTTTGACCTTGCCGGACTGCTAGGGGAAAACCGGCTTACTATGGCCCTGACCGAAGCCGTGCCGGCCGGGATCTACGGCAAGGCCGCGCTGTCATCGCTCGGTCTATGGGAGGGCATTGCCCCCAATGTAGCCCAGACCGACAACGTCCGCGCCGCGCTGGCCCTGGTCGCCACCGGAGAGGCCCCCTTCGGGATTGTCTACACCACCGATGCAAAGGCCAGTGCAGACGTCAGCATCATCGCCACCTTCCCGGGCGACAGCCACCCACCGATCATCTACCCCGCTGCAGCAATTGCGCCCGGTGACAATCCTGCAGCACGCGACTTTCTCGATTATCTCCAAAGCCCCGCCGCAGGTGCCATCCTGACGGCCGAGGGGTTCACCGTTTTGCCGGAATAGCCCGCATGATGGACTGGCTCGGCCCCGAGGAATGGAACGCGGTTGCCCTGTCTTTACGGGTATCATTCTGGGCAACCCTGGCGGCGCTGCCTCCGGCCATGCTGATCGCCTATGCCTTGGCCCGGTGGGAGTTTCCGGGCAAGCAGTTGCTGAACGGTCTGGTCCACCTGCCGCTGATCCTGCCGCCGGTAGTGACAGGGTACCTGCTGCTTCTGACCTTTGGCACCCAGGGGCCGGTCGGGGGCCTGCTGCAGCAGATGGGGATCGTGCTGGCCTTCCGCTGGACCGGCGCGGCGCTGGCAGCGGGCATCATGGGGTTTCCGCTGATGGTGCGCGCGATCCGGCTGTCCGTCGAAGCCGTCGATCCAAAGCTGGAGCAAGCCGCATCCACCCTGGGCGCGTCGCGGGTTTGGGTGTTTGTCTGCGTCACCCTGCCGCTAGTGTTTCCCGGGCTGATTGCAGGCGCGATCCTGGCCTTTGCCAAGGCGATGGGGGAATTTGGCGCCACGATTACCTTTGTGTCGAACATACCGGGCCAGACCCGGACCCTGCCATCAGCGATCTACGCCTTTTTGCAGATCCCCGGCGGTGAGGCGGCCGCAACCCGATTGGTGCTGATTTCGGTTGCCCTTGCAATGACCGCCTTGCTCCTGTCCGAAGCCCTTGCCCGCAGGGCGGCCAAACGCATAAGGGACGCGTGATGCTGTCGGTGCAGCTCAGCCATAGCAGGCCCGGTTTCACCCTAGATGTCGCCTTTGAGGCGCCGCAGGGGATCACCGTCCTGTTCGGCCGGTCGGGGTCCGGGAAGACCACTGTTGTCAACGCGGTCGCCGGGCTGTTGAAACCGGATGCAGGACGCGTGGCGCTGAATGGACGGGTCCTGTTTGACACCAAATCGGGTCTATGGCTGCCGCCAAACCGGCGCCGCATTGGCTATGTCTTTCAGGAAGGTCGCCTGTTCCCGCATCTGACCGTCCGGCAGAACCTCCTGTTCGGTCGCTGGTTCGCCCCAAAAAATACGCCCAGGGCGGATATCGACCGGATCGTCGAGATGCTGGGGATCGGCCACCTGCTGCAAAGACGGCCCGGAGGTCTGTCGGGTGGTGAAAAACAAAGGGTTGCGATCGGTCGCGCGCTGCTGTCCTCGCCGGAGATGATCCTGGCCGATGAACCGCTGACGGCGTTGGATGAGGCGCGCAAGGCGGAAATCCTGCCGTATTTCGAACGGCTGCGCGATGAAACGGACATTCCAGTACTCTACGTCAGCCACTCCGCAGCCGAGGTGGCGCAGCTGGCCACCACGGTCGTCGTGCTGCAGGACGGCAAAACGGTTCAGCAGGGACCCGCCGCGCAGATCCTAAGCGATCCCAATGTCATGCCGACCGGTGTTCGTTCCGTTGGCGCGCTGCTGGAAACCCGGGTCAAAGCGCATCACCCGGACGGGCTGACCGAACTCGACGCAGGCGGTATTCCATTGTTCCTGCCAAAGATCGCCCAGGCACCGGGTCAGATGATCCGGGTCCGGGTTGCTGCGCATGAGGTGATCCTGTCACGGCAGCGTCCCGAGGGGCTTTCTGCGCTCAATATCCTGCCGGGCACGGTCCAGCAGATCCGCGCCGGTGACGGCCCCGGGGCAATGGTGTCTCTCAAAACGCCAGCCGGGCGCATCCTGGCCCGCATCACCCAGCGCTCGGCGCGGGCGCTGGAGCTCACCGAAGGCGCCGAATGTTTTGCCGTGGTGAAATCGGTCGCCATCGCGCCCAGCGATATCGGTGGCGCTTCGGGATAGGCCTGCCATAGCTTCTGCACTGGGGCACACGGACAAGTTTCACGCATCAGCTAGAGCACTGCTCGCCACGTTCAAACATTACATAACACACATTATGTGCATAATTAGGGCGACGTATCTGCGCCGACCGCTTTTTGGCGACATGCACCGCGCTCACGCAACCGAAGGAAACACCGCCGTCTTTTTCACCGTGCCGTAGACAAAACTTGTGTCGATCGAGGCGATGCCGCCGATGGGATGAATGCGGTTCCGGATGAAATCCTCATAGGCTTCGAGATCGGGCACAAGCACCCTCAGCTGGTAATCCATTGCCCCGGTCATCACGTGACATTCCAGCACCTCATCGATCATCCGGATACGGCTTTCGAAGTTCTTTACATCCGCCTCGTTGTGCCGCTCCAGCCGGACGCGCACGAACACCATGATCGACAGACCATAGGCCGCCGCGTCCACATCGGCGCTGTAGCCCTGCACGATCCCCTTGGCTTCAAGGTTCCGGATCCGCCGCAGACAAGGAGAGGGTGACAGATTCACCGCATCGGCAAGATCCTGATTGGTCATGCGACCATCCCGCTGCAACGCACGGATGATTTGTCGGTCCTTACTGTCCATGAATCCCTCATATTGGTAGATAATGCCAATTATTACCCCAAATAAGGCAGAATTGGCAATCAAATGCCGTACAGGTCAGCACAAAGTGGCGCCATCAAGTTTCAGGAGATATCCCAATGAGCCGCGCCACAGGATTTGCCACCCGTGCCATCCACCACGCCTATAACCCGCTCGACAATGACGGCGCGCTGACCCCGCCCCTGCATCTGACCTCGACCTTCTCCTTTGAAACCGCCGAAGCGGGCGGAGATACCTTCGCCGGAGAGCGCGAAGGCCATATCTATTCCCGCATTTCCAACCCGACCTGCGATTTGCTTGAGCAGCGCATCGCCACGCTCGAAGGGGCCGAGGCAGGCCTTGCCATGGCCAGCGGCATGGGCGCGATCACTGCGGTTCTGTGGACCCTTCTGTCGCCGGGCGACGAGGTGATCGTCGACAAGACGCTGTATGGCTGCACCTTTGCCTTCATGCGGCACGGGCTGGCAAAATGGGGTGTCACTATTACCCATGTGGACATGACTGACGTGGATAACCTGCGTGCCGCGATCAGTGACAAGACCCGCGTCGTCTATTTCGAAACCCCGGCCAATCCGAACATGCGTCTTGTTGATATCGCGGCAGCATCAGACATCGCCCACGCAGCAGGTGCGCAGGTCGTGGTCGACAACACCTATGCCACCCCCTATCTGACCCGCCCGATTGAGCTTGGCGCCGATATCGTGGTGCATTCCGCCACAAAATACCTTGGCGGCCATGGTGATGTGGTGGCCGGGCTGATCGCAGGCACTGCCGAGCAGATCACCGAAATCCGGTTGGTGGGGATGAAGGACATGACGGGGGCAGTGATGGCGCCGTTCAATGCCATGCTGATCCTGCGCGGGCTCAAGACACTAGCCCTGCGCATGGATCGACACTGCGCCTCGGCGCGGGTGGTGGCGGAGTATCTGGAGGCGCATCCGGCCGTCAGCAGCGTGCATTTTCCGGGGCTTCAAAGCTTCCCCCAGCACGAACTGGCCGAACGCCAGATGGCGCAGCCGGGTGCAATGATCGCCTTTGAAATCGACGGCGGTATGGCTGGCGGGATCCAGTTCATGAACGCGCTCGAGATGATCCAGCGCGCCGTGTCGCTGGGCGATGCGGAAACGCTGATCCAGCACCCGGCCTCGATGACCCATTCGACCTATACCGCCGAGGAACGCCTTGAGCATGACATCAGCGATGGCCTGATCCGCCTGTCGGTGGGGCTGGAAGACGTGGCCGACATCCTGCAGGATCTGGATCAGGCCCTGCCCACGCCCGCCAAACACGCTGCCGAATAAGGAGAGCGCCATGCCCGCCGATCTCACCCACCTGAAGACCGTCGAACAGCGGCTGCTGTGGCTGTCGCACTGGATGATCCATCACGCCAATCACGTGCGCCCCAAGGTGGACGGGATCAAGATCGGCGGGCATCAGGCCTCCTCGGCCTCGATGGTGTCGATCATGACCGCGCTTTATTTCTCGGCCCTGCGGCCCGAGGACAGGGTAGCGGTCAAACCCCATGCCTCGCCGATCTTTCACGCGATGCAGTATCTGATGGGCAACCAGACCCGCGAGAAGATGGAGAATTTCCGCGGCTTTGGTGGCGTGCAGAGCTATCCCAGCCGGACCAAGGATATCGACGATGTGGATTTCTCCACCGGTTCGGTGGGCCTTGGCGTGGCGATCACCTCATTTGCAGCGATTATCCAGGATTACATCAAGGCCAAGGATTGGGGGCGCGATGCCCCGATGGGCCGCATGGTGGCGTTGGTCGGCGATGCAGAACTGGACGAGGGCAATATCTACGAAGCCCTGCAGGAAGGTTGGAAAAACGATCTGCGCAACACCTGGTGGATCATCGATTACAACCGCCAGTCACTGGACGGAATCGTACGCGAAGGGTTGTTCGGGCGGATCGAGAAGATTTTCGACGCCTTCGGCTGGGATGTGGTGCGGGTCAAACATGGCGTCTTGCAGCGGGCCGCGTTCGAGGAACCCGGTGGCGATCATTTGCGCGACTGGATCGATGCCTGCCCCAATCAGGAATATTCCGCGCTGACCTTCATGGGCGGTGCAGTCTGGCGCAAGCGGCTGATGGATGATCTCGGCGATCAGGGCGATGTGACGGCCCTGATCGACCGGCGCAGCGACGCCGAACTGGCCGCGCTGATGGAGAACCTGGGCGGGAACTGCGTAGAGACCATGGCTCAGACCTTTGACGCCATCGACCACGACCGGCCCACCTGTTTCCTCGCCTATACGATCAAGGGCTGGGGCACGCCCATTGCGGGACACAAGGACAATCACGGCGGGCTGATGAACAAGTCCCAGTTCACCGAATGGCAACAGCACATGGGCGTGGCCGAAGGCGAAGAATGGGAGCCTCTGGCAGCGGTCAAAGACCCGGATGCTCTGCGCGCCTTCCTGTCTGAGGTGCCCTTCTTTGCCAAGGGCACCCGTCGCTATCAGGATGACAAACTGGCGGTGCCCGCGATTGCCGTCGACACCTCGCGCGAGGTGTCGACCCAGATGGCCTTTGGCAAGATCCTTGATGATCTCTCGAAGGGCGATAGCGCACTGGCCGACCGCATCGTCACCACCTCACCCGATGTGACCGGCACCACCAACCTTGGCCCATGGGTAAACCGGCGCAAGCTCTTTGCGCGCACCGAACAGGCCGATGCATTTATCGAAAACCGCATTCCCTCGACCGCGAAATGGGAGTTCACACCGCAGGGCCAACATATCGAACTGGGCATTGCCGAGATGAATCTGATGCTGCTCTTGGGCGCGGCGGGCCTGTCGCATTCGCTCTTTGGCAAGCGGCTTATCCCCATCGGCACGGTCTATGACCCCTTTGTCGCCCGCGGCCTCGATGCGCTGAACTATGCCTGTTATCAGGCCGCGCGTTTCATTCTGGTCGGCACCCCCTCTGGGGTGACACTGGCGCCCGAAGGCGGTGCGCACCAATCCGTCGGAACGCCTCTCATCGGGATGAGCCAGGACGGGTTGGCCTCCTTTGAACCTGCCTTTGCCGATGAGCTGGCCGTGATCATGGAGTGGGCCTTTGACTACGTGCAGCGCGATGGCGAGGGCGATCCGGATGAACGCACCTGGCTGCGGGATGAGACCGGCGGGTCGGTCTATCTGCGCCTCACCACCAACCCTGTTGAACAGCCCGGCAAACGCGTCGACGAAGAATTCCGTCAGGGTGCCATCGATGGCGCCTACTGGCTGCGCAAGCCGGGGCCGAATTGCGATGTAGTGATCGCCTATCAGGGCGCAGTTGGCCCAGAGGCGATCAAGGCCGCCGGAATGGTCGGCGAAGGTCGACGCGACATTGGCGTGCTGGCGGTGACCTCGGCGGACCGGCTGAATGCAGGCTGGACAGCGGCGCAACGCGCTCGCGCCCGCGGCAATGCGGCGGCGCAATCGCATATCGAGGCCCTGATGGGGCGGCTGCCGCCCCATTGCCGGATCATCACTCTGATCGACGGGCATCCGGCCACATTGTCATGGCTTGGCTCTGTCGCCGGGCACCAGACAATC
The DNA here is from genome assembly GCF_041300735.1 of Phaeobacter sp. SYSU ZJ3003. Classification (NCBI taxonomy): domain Bacteria; kingdom Pseudomonadati; phylum Pseudomonadota; class Alphaproteobacteria; order Rhodobacterales; family Roseobacteraceae; genus Phaeobacter; species Phaeobacter sp. SYSU ZJ3003. The sequence goes on from NZ_PXNU01000047.1 coordinate 9,097, forward strand.
CCGCTTGGGGTGGAGCATTTTGGCCAGACCGGCACTATCGGGGATCTTTACCGCCACCACGGCATCGACGCCCGCGCCATCGTCGAAAAGGTGAATGGTTTGACAGCCGGGAAGAAGATGGCCTGAGGGGCGCACATCAAAGGGATGTATCTTCGCGAAGCGCGCAGCGGTCCAGCAGTGCGGTTACATCCTCGGCCCTGAACAATGCGGTGCCTTCGGTCTGGACCGTTGCGCTGGCGGCGGCAACGCCCCAGCGCAGCGCCTGCCCCAGAGGCTGGCCCTGCGACAGGGCCAGCGTCAGCGCCCCGGTAAAGGCATCCCCGGCCCCGATTTTACTGACCATCGGAACCTCGGGCGCGCGACAGAAAAACCGCTGCTGCCCCGTCACCAGAATGGAGCCTTCACCGCCGCGGCCGCCAACCACGAGCTCCGCCACGCCGCGCGCAATCAGCGCCTCGGCAAAGGTGTAGCTGTCATTCAGGCTCTCCATCCTGTGCCCTGCTGACTGCTCCGCCTCACGCTGATCCAGCCGCAACAGATGCACCGGCTCGGATGGTGAGGTGAGCAGATTTTCCAGCGCAGTCTTTGAGGTATCGACAACCAGCTTGCCCCGGCTCGGGGTCAGGGCCGCCAGAACCTTTTGCGGGAAATCGTCACCCAGACCGGGCGTGACGCCACCGCTAAGGACCACATAACCATCCCTTGGCGCGGCAGAGGCAATCGCATCGAGCAGACGCGCGCCATCAGCCTCACTCATCTCCTCACCCGGAACACTGAAGCGGAACTGTTCGCCGGTCGATGTATCCGTCACCGCAAAACTCTGCCGCGTTTCACCACCGGCCTGCACGGGATCCACCGGGACGCCCTCCGCTGCCAGAAGCTGCAACAGCCGCTCCCCCATGGCGCCGCCTACGGCAACCAGCGCCAGAACATCGCCGCCCAGCCTGTGAATGGCCCGGGCCACATTGACACCGCCACCGCCCGGATCAGTGCGCGGAGTATCACAATAAAGCTTGGGGCCTGCCACCACGTGGGCGATCGAGGTGGCCAGATCAACGGCAGGGTTCAGCGTGATTGTGAGGATCTTGGACATTGGTTTCCCAGCAGGCAGGTCAGAGCACAGCCTCTGCACATCTAATTCTTTTCTGTCGCGCCACCAATCCCGGACGGTCTGAGCCGCCGGGCGGATATGGCGGCTAAGGCTCTTCCCTGCGCAGCTGTTTTCTAAGCCAGGCCTCGAACCGTTGCACCGGTTTTGGCGCCGCCCCGTAGGGACGCACGAAATAATAGCGTTTGCGGGAAGTCAGATGCGGACCGGGAATGCGCATCAACTCACCCGAGGCGATTTCCTGATCTACCATATCATATGGCACGATCGCTGCGCCCAGCCCGGCCACCGCTGCAGCAATAACCATCGAATGCTGGTCGAAATAGCGCCCGTCCTGACGCGGCGCACCTATGATCCCAGCACGTGCGAACCAGTCCCGCCAGGCTTCCTCGCGGCTTTCCAGATGCAACAGCGGCACCCCAGGCCAATTCGGATTGCCCGCAAGATCCTGCCCGGCAAAGAAATCCGGCGCGCAGACCGGGATCATCTGCTCGCCGAACAATTCGGTCATCAGCGTACCCGGCCAATTGTCGAGCCCGTAGTGAATGGCCAGATCAAAAGAGGTGCGGCTGAAATCAAACGGCTCCAGCCGGGTGGTGAAATTCAGCTCGATCTCGGGGTGGCGGGCAAAGAAATCCGGCAACCTTGGGATCAGCCAGCGATTGGCGAATGTCGGCAGGACGGCGATCCGCAGCGCCGAACGCCCGGCCCCGGCGGCAACCGCTTTTTGCAGGCTGGCCTTCAGCGATCCCAGATCCTGCGCCAGATCGGTGGCAAGCCCCTGCCCGGCCGGGGTCAACACCACACCGCGCCCGACCCGCTGGAACAACTCGAACCCCAGGACCGTTTCCAGCTCTTTCACCTTCTTGCTGACGGCGCTTTGAGTCAGCCCCAGTTCCTCGCCGGCGGCGGTGAAATTCTGATGCCGGGCTGCGCTTTCGAAACAGCGCAAGTGGGTCAGGCTCGGCAGCCGCATCACGACACCTCCTGCGGGCCGATCTGCCCGACCAGCCAGTCACGGAACTTCAGCAGGGGATAATCCGCCGCCCGATCCTGCGGCCAGACCAGAAAATACGACCCCAGCGTAACCGGCGCGCCCGGCACTGCCAGTTGCAGCCGACCCTGGGCAATTTCCGCCTCGGCAATGAAGGTCGGCAGCAGGGCAACGCCAAGCCCATGTACCGCCGCCTGTGTCATCGCCGAGGATTGATCGAACAACATGCCGCGCAGTTTTTCCGCCGGAACCTCATGCAGGGCAAACCATTGCTCCCAGCTGTCCGGGTGGGTCTCCAGATGCAGCAGCGGAAAACTGAGCAGCTCCTCCGGCGTTGCGGCCGGGGCATGCATCAGTCCGGGCGCGCAGACCGGCAGCACGTGTTTGGGCATCAGGGGCAAATATTCGACGCCCGGCCAATCACGTGTGCCATAGTGAATCGCAGCCTGTGTGGTGCTGCCCTCAAAACTGAACGGCAGGTTATGAGTCTGAAGGTTGACGGTAATCCCCGGATGCCCTGCCACGAAATCCTTCAGCCGCGGCGCCAGCCAATGCAGCCCGAAGGAGGGCAGGATCGACAGGTTCAGACTGCCCCCATCCGGGTTGGCCCTGAGTTTCACCGAGGCCTGCGCCAGCCGGGTCAGGATACCGCGTGCCTCCTGTGCGAACCCTGCCCCCGCCGGTGTCAGCTGCATCCGCATCTGATCTCGCGCAATCAGATCAACCCCCATCTGCTCTTCCAGCTGTTTCAGTTGGCGGCTGACCGCGCTTTGGGTCAGCGACAGATCCTCGGCCGCCGCTGAGGCGCTGCCCAGACGGTCCACCGCTTCGAGGGCAAGCAGGGATGGAATGGAGGGTAAAAAGCGACGCGGCGCGATCATATGACTTTACCTCATACCGGCAGGAATTAGTTTCATGTGCAAACCACTCCTTTCAATGACAAACAAGGGAAAACACCAACACCTGATCATCAAAGATAGTTCTTTCCCTCATGATCAGCATTCTCTGACAAGGACTCCTTCCATGGATTACGCAGATATCCTGACCGCCGCTGGCCTGACCAAAGACGAACTCTGGGGTGGAACGCTCAGCGTGACCACGCCGGTCGATGGCAGCGAAATCGCCAAGTTGAAAATGCACGGTGTGAGCGAGGCAAACACCCAGATCGAAGACGCGAAACAGGCATTCAAGGACTGGCGGCAAGTGCCTGCCCCGCGCCGCGGTGAACTGGTCCGCCTGCTTGGCGAAGAGCTGCGCCGCGAGAAGGAAAACCTTGGCCGACTGGTGACGCTGGAATGCGGCAAGATCTATCAGGAAGGCCTTGGCGAAGTGCAGGAGATGATCGACATCTGCGATTTCGCGGTTGGCCTGTCGCGCCAGCTTTATGGCCTGACCATTGCATCCGAGCGCCCTGGCCACGCCATGCGCGAAACCTGGCACCCGATGGGCACCTGCGGCATCATCACCGCCTTCAATTTCCCGGTCGCGCCCTGGTGCTGGAACGCGGCGCTGGCGCTTGTCTGCGGCGATCCGGTGATCTGGAAACCTTCCGAGAAGACCCCCCTGACGGCGCTGGCGGTTCAGAAGATCTGCGAGCGGGTTATGGAAACTTTCGGCGACGAAGCTCCAAAAGGCCTGATTCAGACTCTGGTTGGCGAACGCGATCTGGGCGAAGCGCTGACAGCCTCCAAGAATGTTGCGATCATCTCGGCCACCGGTTCGGTGCCGATGGGCAAGGCGGTGGCCGCCGATATGTCCAAACGTCTGGGGCGCACAATTCTGGAGCTGGGCGGCAACAACGCGATGATCGTGGCCCCTTCGGCGGATCTGGAAATGGCCCTGCGCGCCATCGTGTTCTCCGCCGTTGGCACCGCCGGGCAGCGCTGCACGACCCTGCGCCGCCTGATCGTGCACAAGGATATCTATGACCAGCTGATCCCGCGCCTGATCAAGGCCTATGAGGGGCTTCCGATTGGTGATCCTCTGGCCGACGGCACCCTGGTCGGCCCACTGATCGACCGTCCCGCGTTGGACGCCATGGACGCTGCGTTGGCGCAGGCCAAGGCCGAAGGTGGAAAGGTGCACGGCGGCGGGCAGGCGCAAAAGGGCAGCCATGGCGATGCGGCCTATGCCCATCCGGCCATCGTGGAAATGCCGGAACAATCGGCAATCATGCATACCGAAACCTTCGCACCGATCCTTTATGTGGTGAAATACGACGATCTGGATGAGGCCATCGCCCTGCAGAACGACGTGCCTCAGGGGCTCAGCTCCTGCATCTTCTCCACCGATGTGCGCGAGACCGAATATTTCCTCTCGGCAGCGGGTTCGGATTGCGGTATCGCCAATGTGAACATCGGACCCTCCGGTGCCGAAATCGGCGGGGCCTTTGGCGGAGAAAAGGAAACCGGCGGCGGCCGCGAAAGCGGATCTGATGCCTGGAAAGGGTATATGCGCAGGCAGACGAATACCGTGAACTATTCACGCGATCTGCCACTTGCACAGGGGATCAAATTTGACATCTGATCTGGCGTCCAGTCTTTGGCATGACACCTGCCGGGAGCAGATCCTGGCGCCGCAGCTGACCGAAGAGGTCACTGCGGATCTGGTGGTGATCGGCGGCGGCTACACAGGGTGTGCCGCCGCGCTGAAGGCTGCGGGACTAGGCGCCGATGTCCGCCTGATCGAGGCGGGCAGTTTCGGCAGCGGTGGGTCGGGGCGCAATGTCGGTCTGGCCAATGCCGGCCTCTGGCTACCCCCCGAGGATATCAACGCCGAAATCGGCGAGGCGGCCGGGCGCCGCCTGTCCGACCTGCTCGCCGGGGCGCCGGATATGGTCTATGACCTGATCGAAACCCATCAGATCGCCTGCGAACCGGTCCGCAAGGGCACGCTGCACTGCGCCCATGCCCCCAGCGGCATGAAAGATCTGCAACGGCGCTTCGACCAGCTGTCGCGGATCGGCGCTCCGGTGAAACTGCTGGACGCAAGCGAAGCGCAGGCAAGGGTCGGGTCCGAACAGGTGTTCGGCGCGCTGTTTGATCCACGCGCTGGCACGATCCAGCCGCTGGCCTATGCCCGTGGCCTCGCCCGGGCCGCTGCGGGCGCAGGTGCAAAGGTCCACGCAGAGACCCCTGCCCTATCGGCCACACGGCAGCAGGATATCTGGGACATCACCACCCCCAATGGCCGCATTCGCGCCAAGCATATGATCGTCGCCACCAACGGCTACGCCCTGCCCATCGAAGGGCTGCAAACCCCGGCCATGATCCCGGTGCATTATTTCCAGGCCGCAACCGATCCGCTGCCGGACAGTGTTCGCAGGGTCATCCTGCCCGAGCTGGAAGGATGCTGGGATTCGGCGCTGGTCATGTCCTCCTGGCGGCTGGATCAGGAAGGTCGCCTGATCATCGGCGGCATGGGTGCGCTGAACCATTCCGGCAGCGGCATTCACCTCGGCTGGCTGCGGCGCAAACTGGCCGATCTATTCCCGGCGCTGGCCGACACGCCCTTGCGACAGACCTGGTTCGGGCGGATCGCAATGACCACGGAACACCTGCCGAAGATCCAGCATCTGGACGGCGGCTATGCCTGTTTCGGCTATTCCGGGCGCGGCATCTGCCCCGGCACACTGTTTGGCACCCGCATGGCGGAGGCACTGCTGACTGGCGAGACATCCTGCCTTCCGGTAGACCCGGTGGCCAGCCACAGCCTTCCCTTTGCCGGGCTCAAACAAGCCTATTACGAGACCGGCGCGACCCTGACGCATCTGGTCAAAAACCGGTTCTGAAAGGGGCAGACCAGTGTCACCCGCCCTGCCCCTTTCCGGAATACCTAGTGGCAGCTCGCCATGGCGCTGCCCAGTTCGGACAACAGATCCGTGTAGAACTCCGGCCCCGGCGGGATGTGGCTGCCCATGGGATCGATCACTACCGTTTTTGCCCCGGTCCCATCCAGCACCGTATCGACCAGTCCCGGATTGAACTGCGGCTCGGAAAAGACACAGGCGACGCCATGGGACGCAACCGCATCGCGGATCTCGGCGATGCGCGCGGGGCTTGGGTCCGAAGCATCGCCCAGCGAAATCGCCCCGGATGAGGTGAGCGCAAAACTGTGCTCGAAATACTGGTAAGCGTCGTGGAAAACGATGAAGGAGCTGGCGCGCAGTGGCTCCAGAACCGCATCAAGGCGCCCTACGGTTTCCTTGATTTCCGCCTGACCGGCCTTGGCGTTGGCCATGTAGATCTCTGCGTTTTCGGGGTCCAGCGCGGCCAGCTCTGCGGCAATGACCGATAGCCACAGCTCTGCGTTTTCCGGCGCCAGCCAGGCATGAGGGTCAATGCCTTCATGTGCGTGGCCAGCGTGATCCTCGTGATGCGCGTCGCCGTGTTCATCATGCGCCATGTGATCATGATCGTCACCATGCTCGCCCTCTTCGGCGTGATCCTCATGTCCATCGTGATCTTCGCCAGCGTGACCGTCATGATCATGCTCGGCTTCATGGTCGTGATCATCGTGATCAAAGGTCGTGCCCGACCGGAACTCCAGCTCGAGCGTGCCATCGACCTCCAGCAGTTCGGTCACCCGCGCCCTCCCCGCCAGGGTCTCAAGCGGGCCTTCCAGCCAGGGTGTCAGTGCTTCGCCAATCCAGAACACCGCATCAGCACGGTCCAGCGCCAGCGCTTCGGAGGGGCGCATTGCGTAGCCATGGGGTGACGCACCGGGCGGCACCACCAGATCCGGCTCTCCCACTCCCTGCATCACACGGGCGACCAGCCCATGCACCGGCGCGATATCAACCGCTACCCGCGGCACCTCGGCCAGCGCCATCCCTGCCCCAATAACAGCAGGCAGCGCCGCTGCGTAAGATAAGCCTTTCATTCCGACAGTCCTCTCGTCCCGAGTCGATGTAATTGTATAACATTACGCGGCTTGATAAACGTCATAACATAACATATCAAGACCCAAATCGGCGCCTGTTACTGCCCCTTCAATTGCCCTGTGCGGAGACCCCTGATGGATTCGATCGGCTTCGAAACCCACGATCACAGCAGCTGTATCCACGACTGCATTGCCGCAGTGGATGCCCGGTGCAAGGCAAAGGGCCTGCAATTCACCCCCGTACGGCGGCGGGTGCTGGAAATCCTGCTGCAAGAGCACCGGGCGCTCGGCGCCTATGACATTCTGGACCGGCTGCGCGAAGAGGGACTCGGCTCGCAGCCCCCGGTCGCCTATCGGGCGCTGGATTTCCTGGTCAAGAATGGCTTTGCCCACAAGATCGAACGGCTGAATTCCTTTGTGGCCTGCACCCATCCGGGCGACAGGCACGCGCCGATCTTCATGATCTGCCGAATCTGCGATGCCGTGGCCGAAGTGCATACCGATCCTACCAAGGGACAGCTCGGCTCTGCAGCAGAGGAAGCCGGGTTCCTGATCGAACGCACCGTCGTCGAAGCCGAAGGGATCTGCCCAAAATGCCAGAAGGCACAGGCTGCATGAGCCTTGTATCCCTGAAAGGCCTGTCCGTTCAGTATGGCGGCAACACGGTGCTGTCCGATGTGAACCTGAATATCGAAGCGGGTGAGATCCTCACCATCGTCGGGCCGAACGGATCGGGAAAATCCACGCTCTTGCGCAGCATCATCGGCGCCCTGAAGCCCAGCCGGGGCAGCATCACCCGCGCGCCCGGCCTGCGCATCGGCTATGTGCCGCAAAAACTGCATATCGATCCGACCCTGCCGTTGACCGTGCGCCGGTTTCTGAGCCTGCCAACCCGCGTCAGTGACGCTCAGGCCGAAGCCGCATTGACACAGGCCGGCGCCGACCGGCTGGCCACGCGGCAGATGTCGGGCCTGTCGGGCGGGCAGTTCCAGCGCGTCCTTTTGGCCCGGGCGCTGCTGACAAACCCGCAACTTCTGATTCTGGATGAAGCCACCCAAGGCCTTGATCAACCCGGCTCCGCCGCCTTTTACCAACAGATCGCAACCGTGCGGGCTGAACTCGGCTGCGCGGTGTTGATGGTCAGCCATGAATTGCACGTGGTCATGGCCGCCTCTGACCGGGTGATCTGCCTCAACGGCCATATTTGCTGCGAGGGGGAGCCGGAACACGTGGCCTCTGCCCCGGAATACCGGGCGCTGTTTGGCACCGGAACCCAAGGAGCGCTGGCGCTTTACCGGCACGAACACAACCACTCGCACGACCATTCCCACGATCATGGCCCTGGCTGCGACCACGATCACGGCCCCTCCGACGCAAACAGGGGCGTTGCAGATATGGACAAGGTATCATGAGCTTTCTCGACAGTTTCCTGATCCGCGCCGCGCTTGCCGGGATCGGCGTTGCGCTGGCGGCGGCGCCGCTGGGCTGTTTCGTGGTCTGGCGCCGAATGGCCTATTTCGGCGATGCCACGGCGCATGCTTCCATCCTGGGCGTAGCTTTGGCGCTGGCTTTTGATACCTCGGTCTTTGCGGGCGTGCTCGCTACCTCGCTAATGATGGCGACAGCGGTTTCGAGCCTCAGCAACCGGGGCTATGCCATGGATACGCTGCTGGGCGTTCTGGCGCATTCTTCGCTGGCCTTTGGCCTAGTCGCGGTCTCCTTCCTGCATGGGGTCCGAATTGATCTGATGGCCTATCTGTTTGGCGATATTCTGGCCGTCAGCCGCGTTGATCTGGCGATTATCTGGGGCGGCGCGGCGCTGGTTCTGCTGTTGCTCTGGGCGCGGTGGTCGGCGCTTCTGACGGCGACCCTGAACCCAGATCTGGCCTATGCCGCCGGGATCGACCCGAAGCGAGAGCAGATGGTGCTGACCATTGCCCTCGCGCTTGTCGTCGCGGTGGCGATCAAGGTGGTCGGCGTCTTGCTGATCGCCGCGCTCTTGCTGATCCCGGCCGCCGCCGCACGTCCCTTTGCCTCGACCCCGGAACGGATGGCGCTGATTGCAGCATCCATCGGTGCACTGTCCGCCCTCGGGGGGCTGCAACTGGCCTTTACCTTTGACACGCCGACCGGGCCGACGATTGTCTGCCTCGCCGCCATCCTGTTCGCACTCTCCAGTCTGGGCCACGCCCTGCGCCAGCATGTCATCGGTCGAAATTGATCCGTGAGCCTGCACAGATCGCGTGATTTTCTGTTGCATGGATCAGTACATATGTTCTGATCCTCCCATGAACCCGCAACTTGATCCGAAACAGACCGCCCGCCTGCTGGCCACGCTGAAAGACGGCATTTCCCACATGCCGCCCAAACTGGCGGCGGCGGCGAAATATATCATCGATAACCCGGGTGATTTCGCGCTCGACCCGGTGCGCCTTACCGCCACCAAGGCCGGGATCAGCGCCAATACCCTGGTGCGTCTTGCTGAACATCTGGGGTTTGACAGTTTCGAAGCCCTGCGCACCCCCTTCCGCACCGCGCTTGTCACTGGGCAAGAGGCGGGGCTGGGAGAGGATTGGCTGGCGCAGATGCAAACCTCAGATACGCCGTCGGCCGCGCTTCAGGCGCGCGCGGCCCGCAACGAGATCAACATCGTAGCGCGCTCTTTGCGGCTGATGACCCCCGAACGGACCGCTGCCATTGTTGAAACGCTGACCTCGGCACGGCGATGTTACGTCACCGCCACCCGCGCCTCATATGCACTGGCGCATTACTTTCACTACGTGGGGCGGATGGCACTGCCGGATCTGGATCTGGTGCCGCGTCATATGGGCTCGGCGATGGACGATCTGATCGACCTCTCGGCGGAGGACTGCCTGATCGCCATCACCTTTGCCCCCTATTCCTCGGGGACCATTCAGGCCCTGCGCATGGCGGCAAAGAGAGGCGCCAAGGTCGTGCTGATTTCAGACAGCGAGGTGATCGCCCCCGGCATCCACGCCGATCATGTGCTGGCCGTCGCGTCGAATTCGCTGCATGCCTTTGGCGCCTATGGTGGCGCCATGGCGGTGCTGGAATGCCTGCTGACACACCTGATTACGGCAGGCGGAGACACCGCCCGCCGCCGGATCGAGGCCTATGAGGACCTGCGTCAGGACAGCGGCGCCTACTGGAGTGGCCCCAAACTGCCCCGCACTGGCCGCTGACGGGATCAGAACCGCAGCGACAGGCAGGACATGCCGCCGTCCAGTTTCGCGCAGTCGCGGTTGTCGATCTCCACGACCTCGAACCCTTCGCGGTCCAGCATTTCGGCAGTGCGCGGGAACCCCGCCGCCATCAGCACCAGATTGTTGAACCGGATCGCGTTGGCCGCTGCCTCTTCGCCATCGGCCACGTGCAGAACCCGGTAGCCTTCGAAACAGCCCGAGGCATCCAGCCGACGGGTGGACAAGATCGTTTCCGCATCCATCAGGGAACAATCGGTCTTGAAGTGCAAAACCCCCTCGGGCGTGAAAACCTCGCGCAGGGAGTGGCCCCATTCCGCCACGATCTCTGCCAGCTCGGCAACGCCCGCCGCATCCGTGCGATCCGAGCGGCCCACCAGGATCTCGCGACCGGTCACCAGAATGTCCCCGCCTTCGATATGGCCGGGTCCCTTGATTTCGCGCAGATCTTCGTAACACCCCCGCAGGGCCGGAGCCATTTCGGCCACCTCCCCCATGCGGGACGGCGCGCCGGGGCGCATCAACACGGCGCCCTGCGGCAGGCACAGCGCGGTGTCCTCGACAAAGACCGCATCTGGATAGGCCTCCAGCGGGTCCAACTCGATCACTTCGGCGCCGGTGCTTTTGAGGGCCGCCACATAAGACGCATGGGCCTTCAGCATGGTCTCCAGATCCGGGGTGCCGATATCCTCGGCGCGCAGCCCGTTGACGATGCTGGCGGCCGGACGGCGGGTGATGGCGCGGGTAAACTCAAACGAAGGGTTGGTCATATTCTAGTCCTGTGTCGGCACAAAAACAGGTGCCGCGATTTCAATCATGGAAGGGCCGGTTTTCGGTGCCGCGCGCAAAGCAGCGGCGACCTCGGCCGGGGTTTGAGCGACCGCCTGATGCGGTATGCCAAAGGATCGGGCGGTTGCGGCAAAATCGGGCGGCGTGGGATCACAACCGACCACTGTCACGCCAACGTCCTGCATCGAGGTCGCGATTTCGCGGTAGCCGTGGTTGTTCCAGACCACGAATGTGACCGGCAGATCTTCCTCGACCGCGACCATGACTTCGGGCAGCGAAAACTGCGCACCGCCATCGCCGACGATACAGATCACCCGCGCGTCAGGCGCAGCTATCGCGGCCCCGATGGCTGCGGGAATGCCATAGCCGAGCGCGCCATATCCCGTTGCCGCATTGAACCAGCCGCCGGGGCGGTCGTGATCGTAGTAAAGATTCCCGGCATAGATCGGCTGCGTTGAATCCCCGACCATGATCGCCCCCGGCAGCGCATCGCGCATGGCCTCAAGCACGGCAACCTGATCGCGATACTCCGGTCCCAATTCTTCCAGAGCGGCATCGCGGGTGCGGGCCGCCCGCGCGGCGCCGTCATTACCCGCCTGACCGTCCGGCATCGCTGCCAGAAGCGCAGTCAGAAAGCCCCCTGCCCCGCTTTGAATGCTGAGCTCAGCAGGGTGACGCTGCAATTGCTGGTCACAAAGATCGACCCGGATCAGCCCAGCCATCGCAGGCATGGTGCCGGTTGCGTACATGTCATAATCCGTCGGTCCCATCTCGGTACCGATGGCCAGAACCACGTCGGCCTCTTTGATCAGTGCCCGTGTTGCCTGCAGGCTGGGGCTCGCCGGAACGCTCAGGGCATGATCGAAAAGCACCCCACGGGCGTTGACCGTCTGTACCACCGGAGCATCCAGCCGTTCAGCCAGGCGCCGCAACTGCGCCGCTTCCGATTTGGCCCCGCCGCCTGCGAGGATCACCGGGCGCCGCGCGGCGTTCAGCCGTCGCGCGGCTTCGGCAATCTGATCGGCATCCGCTTCTGGATAGTTCGCGTTTGACTGGGGAGACGCCGCGCCTGCGGGCGCGGCAGTGCCGGCGATATCCAACGGGATCTGCACATGCACAGGACCGGGTCGCGGGCTCTGTACCTGATCGAACACCCGGTTCAGCGCCGGGGTCAGCGCTTCTGGACTGTCGACATGTTCGGACACCAGTGCCACCGTCGCCGCCAGCGCGTGCTGGTCGGGCAATTCGTGCAGATGCCCCATCCCCTTCCCCAGCGACGGGGCCGCATTGACCCCGGAGACGACCAGCATCGGCACGGAATCCGCCCGCGCCTGCGCCATGGGCGTCAGCGTATTGGTCAATCCCGGCCCGGTGATGACAAAGGCTACGCCCGGCTGTCCCGACACGCGAGCGTAACCGTCCGCCATGAACCCGGCGCCCTGTTCGTGGCGCGGCGTTACATGACGCAGCCCCGACGCGGCAAGCCCCCGGTAAAGTTCCACGGTGTGCACTCCGGGAATACCGAATACACAGGTCACGCCGCGCGCCTTCAGATCTGCGACAAGCTGTTCTCCGACGCTGGTCATGCGACCTCCTGCGCCTTTTGAGCGGCATGGGCCACGATCCGGTCAAGCGCTTTGTCGAAACCTGCATCCTCGATGGTCAGTGCCACGCGCACCCAGGTTTTCAGGCTTTCCCCGAAAGAAGAGCCCGGCATCACCGCAACCCCACCGTTTTCCAACAGATCCATCGCATAGGCATCACCATCCATACCGGTGGCAGAGACATCGATCATCGCGAACATGCCCGCCTCCGGCCGGTGCACGGTCAGTCCTGTTTCCGCATGCAGCCGATCCGCCAGACGTTCGGCGCGGGCAGAGAACCGGCTCACCATGCCTGCCGCCACAGAAGATCCCTCGCGCACCGCCTGTTCGGTCATGTCGGCGATGAAGGGCTGGTTGCCGAACAGCATGGTTTCGGAAAACGGCAGCAAGGCATCGCAGAACTCCTTGGAGGCGACACACCAGCCGCTGCGGAATCCCGGCGCGGCGTGGGATTTGGAAACCGAGGATACGGCGATCACCCGGTCCGCGATATCGGCCTGTGCCAGGGGCGAGGTAAACTCAGCACCATCGAACACCAGTTCGGCGTAGACCTCGTACGAGATGATCCAGAAATCATGTTCCACGGCGAGTTTGCCGATGCCCGCGATATCCTCTGGCGTCAGAATCGAGCCGGTGGGATTGTGCGGTGAGGTCAGCAGCACCGCGCGGGTCCGCGGTGTGATACGGGCGGCGATGTCTTCGGCTTGCATGCGAAACCCGTGTTCGGGGCGCAGGGGCACGGGCACCATATTGGCGCCGGTTGCGCGAATGACACCTTCGTAAGTGGCATACATCGGATCCCCGACGAGCACCTCATCGCCGTGCTGCGCGACACCGGTCATCACTGCGAACAGCGCGGTCTGCGTGCCCGGAAAGCACAGGAAGTTGTCGGGCTCAAACGCCCGGCCGATCTTGCTGCTGTATTGCGCGGCCAGCGCCCGGCGCAGATTCATTTCGCCGCGCCCATCGGAGTATCCAGTACGGCCAGACTGCATAGCGCGGGCCGCAGTATCAAGCAGCGCCTGCGGCACCGGCACGTCCGGCTCACCGATGGTCATTTCGACCAGATCGGCGCCTGCTTCGGCCATGGCGCGTGCTTTCAGGTGTATTTCCCATTTTGCACCGCCCAGCCCTGCCAAACGCGTGGTCACATCTGTTGTTTTCATGGCCGATCAGCCTTTTCCTGAGGTGTCATTTTCAATTCTAATCCGGTAATGGCGCCGACGGAGCGCACCCCGATTTCGGGCAGCTCTCCCGGCTCAAAAGCATCCGGCAAGGCGCCACCTTCGAGCCATAGACCGTCGATCACCGCGTTACAGGCAATGGCGAGATGGCGCAGACCAGGCGGCGCGACGGAGCGTCCGGTCTCACGCAGCGCGGCATCAATCAGCGCCTCAAGCCGGTCCCGGAAATCGGCATAGGTCTGCGCGTGAATCTGGCGCATGACCGGATCCTGCTGCACCTTGTTGAGGAAACTGGCCCAAAGACCAATCGAACGCGGATCGACAACCGGCGGCGTAAGCGAGGCCACAACAAAGGCCGACAGCCTGCTCACCGCACAGCCGGTGACCTGCGTGGCCGGGGCCTCGGTCAGATCCGTCATATAGGTCATGTGATGTTCGTAGGCGGCGCTGATCAACTCTTCCTTGGAGGAGAAGTAGTGCCGGATCAGACCTTGCGTCACATCGGCACGCTCGGCGATGGCCCGGACCGTCGCCCCACGCACGCCATTTTCGGCGACCAGCTCAAGCGTAGCCGCGATCAGGGCGGCCTTTCGGGCCTCTGCAGTCTCCCGCTTAAATTTCCGGCGTTCTTCGGTCACGGTCTCTCCGGCCTGACGATTTCAAATTATACACTTGCATAATTACTATTGTTCGTCCTTACTACAAGCCGAAAAGTAAGGACCGCGAAAAATGCCGCAAAGCGCCGCTGCCAGCACAGCTGCTCAGACCCCCCCTGCCCCCGACGCCGCCAACGAGGCGATCCGGGTCACGGATCTGCACAAATCATTCGGGCATCTGGAGGTTCTGAAGGGGGTTTCACTGACCGCACAGAAAGGCGACGTGGTCGCCATCATCGGCGGCTCCGGCTCTGGCAAATCAACTATGCTGCGCTGCATCAATTTTCTGGAACAACCCACGTCCGGCAAGATCATCATCGGCGGCGAAGAGGTCGCCATGCGCAGCGACGGCAGCCCGGCGAATCGCCGTCAGATCGAACGGATCCGCACCCGTCTGGCCATGGTGTTCCAGCAGTTCAACCTCTGGACCCACCGCACCCTTCTGGAAAACGTGATCGAAGTGCCGGTGCATGTGCTGAAACAACCGCGCGCCGAAGCGATCACCAAGGCCCGCCAGTTGCTGGAACGGGTCGGGCTTGCCGACAAGGCAGATACCTTTCCGGCCTTTCTGTCCGGCGGACAGCAGCAGCGGGCAGCGATCGCGCGCGCGCTGGCGGTCGATCCCTCGGTCATGCTGTTCGACGAACCCACATCGGCGCTGGATCCGGAACTGGTGGGCGAAGTGCTGACGGTCATCCGCGACCTTGCCGCCGAAGGGCGCACCATGCTGCTGGTGACCCACGAAATGAAATTCGCCCGCGAGGTCGCGGATCACGTTGTCTACCTCTACCAGGGGCGGATCGAGGAACAGGGACCGCCAGAACAGGTCTTTGGCAACCCGCAATCCCCCCGTCTGCAACAGTTTCTGAAATCCGTCCACTAAGGGCGGCAAGGCCGCAAAGGCCAATCATCTCAACTCAGGGAGAATACCTATGACATTCAAATCATTGCTTTCCGCGACAACCGCCGCGCTGGCGCTGGCCGCGACCATGGCCACAGCAGAAGAAGTGAAGATCGGTATCGCGGCCGAACCCTATCCGCCCTTTGCTTCGGCTGACAGCTCCGGCAACTGGGTTGGTTGGGAAATCGACGTCATCAACGCGGTTTGCGCCGCTGCCGAACTGGATTGCGTGATTACTCCGGTTGCATGGGACGGCATTATCCCGTCGCTGACCGGCAAGCAGATCGACGCCATCATGGCCTCCATGTCGATCACCGAAGAGCGCATGAAAACCATCGATTTCTCCGACGCTTACTATAACACCCCCACGGTGATCGTTGCGGACAAGTCCATGGACATTGAGCCGACCCCTGAATCGCTGGCAGGCAAGATCCTGGGCGTGCAGGCCTCGACCATCCACCAGGCCTATGCGCAGGAATACTTCAAGGACGCCGAAATCCGCGTCTATCAGACCCAGGACGAAGCCAACCAGGATCTGTTCGCCGGCCGCATCGACGCGACCCAGGCCGACAGCATCGCCATGGCGGATTTCGTCGGTTCTGACGCAGGCGCCTGCTGCGAGATCAAAGGTCCGGTGAAAGACGACCCTGCCATTCTGGGCAAAGGTGTCGGCGCCGGTGTGCGCAAGGGTGAAGAGGATCTGAAGGCGGCGCTGAACAAAGGGATCGCCAAGATCCTTGCCGACGGCACCCACGCCGAAATCACCTCGAAGTACTTCACGACCAGCATCTACTAAGGCGCTACCGTGACTGACTTCCTGAACGCGCTTGGTCTGGCTGACAGCGCAGCACTGCTATCGCTGTCGGCTCCAGGCTGGGGAAGCAACCTGCTGCGCGGGTTGGCAAATTCTCTGCAAATCGCCTTTGGTGCTTTTGGACTGGGGCTTCTGATCGGGCTGTTCGGGGCCTATGGAAAACTTTACGGCGGGAAGGTCACGCGTGACCTTCTGGCCGTATACACCACCGTGATCCGCGCCGTTCCCGAACTGGTGCTGATCCTGATCCTCTATTACGTGGGCACCGATCTTATCAACAAGGCGTCCGCGCTGCTTGGCGGTGGGCGGGTCGAGATCAACGGGGTCGCCGCCGGCATCTGGGTTCTGGGGATCGTGCAGGGCGCCTATGCGACCGAAGTGCTGCGCGGCGCCATTCAAGCCGTCCCGCCCGGTCAGATCGAAGCGGCCCGCGCCTATGGGATGCCTGCATTGATGACCATGCGCCGGGTCACCATTCCGGCGATGATGGCCTTTGCCACGCCGGGTCTGGCGAATTTGTGGCTGATTGCGACCAAGGACACCGCATTGCTGGCCGTTGTCGGTTTCAACGAGCTGACGCTGGAGACCAAACAGGCCGCCAGCAGCACCCGCGCCTATTTCACCTTCTTCCTTGCTGCCGGGGCGCTCTACCTGCTGGTTACGCTCTGCTCCGGGGTCATCTTTGGCCGGGTTGAGAAATGGGCCCGCCGTGGTCAGCCGTCGCTAAAGGAGGGCCGCCAATGACCAGCCTGCGCGCATTTTTCCAACCGCATCGGATCGTGATGCTGGCGCTTTTTGCGGCCTTTGTTGTCTGGTGCGCCGTCAGCCTGCGCTGGGACTGGCTGCCGAAATACATGCCGCTGGCGATCGAGGGCATGTGGACCACGCTTTGGATCCTCGTGGTGACAACCATACTTGGCTTTCTTCTGGCGGTGCCGCTGGGGCTCGCCCAGGCGGTGGGGCCTTGGTATCTGTCCGCCCCGGCCCGGATGTTCTGCACGGTGATACGTGGCACCCCGTTGCTGCTGCAGATCTGGCTGCTGTATTATGGGCTTGGCTCCTTGTTTCCGCAGTTTCCTTGGATCCGTTCCTCTGAACTCTGGCCGTACCTGCGGCAGGCCTGGCCCTATGCGGTGCTGGCGCTGACGCTGTCTTATGCCGGGTACGAGGGCGAGGTGATGCGGGGCGCATTCTCTGGCGTTGCCCGTGGACAGCTGGAGGCGGCCAAATCCTTTGGCATGCCCCGGATGACCATGTTCCGCCGCATCTGGCTGCCTCAGGCCGTGCGCAACGTGCTGCCGACGCTTGGCGGGGAAACCATCCTGCAATTGAAGGCAACGCCCCTGATTGCCACTATCACGGTGATGGACATCTACGCGGTGTCCTCCCGCGTTCGCTCCGACACCTTCATCGTCTATGAGCCGCTCTTGCTGCTGGCGCTGGTCTATATGGTGATTGCAGGTATCATCAGCCTTATGTTCGGCTATTTCGAACGTCAGGTGCCCGGCGGGCATCGCCGATAGGTTCACCTACCGTTCTAGGCGCCCTCCGATGCGGGGCGCCTTTCTTCACGACACGACGGTAATGTCTGTAATGTCGCTGTCCACATCACGGCAGGCGGTCAGCAATCTGCGCTTCAGGTGCGACATGACATAGGTCGCATGGAACCGGCTCGGCGCGCGCAGCACCAGGCGGCCCCCTGCCCTGCTCTCCCGTGTCAGAGCCTGTATCCACGCCGTATAGGTCGCCATGTCCTCAGTATGCAGCAACCCCTTGGCGAGGCTCCATTCGGTGCCATCAGACAGATCCGGCGCCGGTGCGTTGGCCTCGCTGCGCAAGGGCACCACATTGGTTGGTTGTTCGTCGCTACCGCTCATCCTGCAGTCAAAATCAGGGCCTACGGCGGCCCAGCGGTCCCGGGTGTCATCCAGTATCCGGTCCAGCCCCAGACCGTACTGAGAGACCCTGCCCCGCGCGCCCTGCCGTTTGATGACCAGCCATCCCATGGAGCGCAGCTTGGCCATCTCTCGCTTCACGGTGCGCTCGTCCACATCCCAGAGCCGGGCAATCTCGCGCTGGCCTACAGCGAGTTCATCCCGTTGCCAGTTGTAGCGAGCTGTCAGAAGCGTCAGTAAACGAAGAACAAGTCGTTGGGAGGTCGGACTCTGTGCCAGCGCATATGCTCCCATGGCAGTGAGAACATCGTATTTGATCGCCGCCGCATGACGACCCGCTGGTCTTTTGGCAAGCATTGCCATCCCCGTTCCCGCCATGGCTGCTGTCTCGTATTGAAAAGCAGCCCGTTGCCTCATGTGCTGTGTTATCTTGTCTGAGAGAACGCAGCCGTCGTGTTGGTCGGTTTCGATCCGAACTCAACGTTTTTCTGTATCTTGGCTTAATTTGCGTCCGGAGTTCCGATTCTGTCAAGAACCCATCGGGTTGGTCGGGCATACCTAAACCTTTTTCTGATAAGAAAATTGGTATCAATGGTATTGGGGGACGCCCTTTATGTCCCCTATTGGATGCAAAATGTCCCCCAATAGGTTGGGGGGTGTTTCTTTATGTCCCCCAATATCTGCGCCAATGACCGCCAAAAACCAGGACGTTTTGCCATGTGCCTCCGAATCGGCGGAGCGGTGACACAGGCGTTTGTTTTCAGCCTTCTGAACAAGGTGTCCCCGCAGGGACAGGACGCAAATCCAGACAATAATAGGTTTTGCGTTTTTTGCAAATCCGGCGTAAATGGGTTTTGAGGCAGAATTAGCGTCCTGGGCAAACGGGACCTATGCCACTTTGATGTAGGAGCAGTCATGTTTACACACGAAGACCTAGCCCGGTTGCAGGCGCAGTCACTCAAGATGCAAAGCTGGATCCGGCAGCAGACATTTTCCCCCGAGATGGAAAAGACCCTGCGCAGATTTTCCAGCTGGGAAGTCGCAGAGCTGATTTGCAAGGTCAATCAATCCACTCTACGCGGGCGGTTGGCGGCCGACCCCTCCCTGCCGCAGGGACAGGTCGAAGAAGACGGCCGCCAGCGCTGGTATTCCCTGGAAGAGATCAACGAGCTGCGGCGCCGGATCAAGATCAACCGCAAGTCCCTGCTGCCGCAGCGCCCGGCGGGCAAGCGCGCTCTGCGGGTGGCGATCTCCAACTTCAAGGGCGGCGCCGGCAAGTCCACCGTGGCACTGCATTTCGCCCATGCGGCGGCGCTGGACGGATACCGGGTGCTCTGCCTCGATTTCGACCCGCAGGCGACCCTCTCTCACTCCATGGGGCTGAGCGACGTGACCGAGGACTATACGGTCTGGGGCATTATGGCGCGGGATCTGGTGCGCGAAACCGAACGCATGAATGCATCAGCCCGGGGCGCCGAAACCGGGGCCGCCCTGCCCGAACGTCGCCTGCCGGGATCGATCACCGGCATGGGTCTGCAGGATCTGCGCATCGGGGATTTCATCAAGCCGACCAGTTGGCCGACGATTGATCTGGTGCCCAGCTGCGCCAATGCGGCCTTTGTCGAATTTGCCAGCGCGCAGTACCGCTACCTCAATCCCGAATGGTCCTTCTTTGCGGCTGTGTCGCGCTACCTCGATCAGCTACCGGCGGATGAATATGACCTGATCATTTTCGATTGCCCGCCGGCGATTGGCTATCAGTCGATGAATGCGGTCTTTGCGGCCGACATGCTCTACATCCCGTCTGGGCCGGGCTACTGGGAATACGATTCCACCACCTCCTTTATCGGACAGCTGTCCGAAGCGCTTGAGGATCTGTCGGCCTTCAACGGGGTTGTCCCCGCGGGGACGTTCTCTTTGCCGAAGGTGTTTCAGGACGTCCGCTTCCTGTTGACGCGCTATGAATCCGGCAACGATCTGCACCGCGCGATGCGTAGTGCCTTCATGAAGGTTTTCGATGGCAGGATGACCGAGCACCCGATCGAAATGACACGCGCGGTCGAACAGTCAGGACGGTTCCTGAGCTCGATCTACGAGATCGATTACCGGGACATGACGCGCGAAACCTGGCGGCGTGCGCGGGCGTCATTTGATCAGGCCTATGATGAATTCAAGACAAACGCGGTCGCCGCCTGGGAAAAGCTGGAGGATGAAGCATGAGCAAGCGCAGAGTTTTCGACATCGATTTTCCAGAAGACTCCCCTGCCCCGGCTCCGGCCGAACCGCCTCGGCAGAACACGGCTGAGGGATCAGGCTCAGGCGCAGCGCGGCGCGGTCCGATGGCGACGGCTATCACCGAGAACGCAGATGCCCTGCGCCAGCGCGCCGAGGCAGAGAAAACGATCCGAGCGGAAAATGACCGGCTGGCGCATGAGTTCGTGCGACTCAAGAAACTGGGGCTGGTCGTGGACCGGATCCCGCTGGGGAAGATCCGCACTGACAAACTGGTCCGGGACCGCTCTGTCAGCCGGGATCCCGAATTGGATGAGCTGAAGGATTCGATCCGCTCGATCGGGCTGTCGAACCCGATCCGGGTCGAGGAAGACGGGGGTGTCTATCAGCTGGTTCAGGGCTTTCGGCGTCTGTCGGCTTATCGTGCCCTGCTTGAGGAAACAGGTGATGACAGCTTCGCAGCCATTCCGGCTGGGCTAGTGGCCAAGGGGGAAACCCTGCAGGGCCTCTATCGCCGGATGGTCGACGAAAACTTGGTGCGCCGGGATATCTCCTTTGCCGAGATGGCGCAGCTGGCCGTGTCCTATGCGCAGGATCCCGAGACGGAGGCGGACAGCATTGATGAGGCCGTGCGGCTTCTCTATGCCTCTGCCGGTCGTCAGAAACGCAGCTACATTCGCCATTTTGCCGACTTGCTGCTCATGATCGGGCCCGAGCTTACCTTCCCTGAGGTGATCCCCCGCGCGTTGGGGCTCGATCTGAAGAAGCGGCTGGCGGATGATCCAAAGGCGCAAGCGCAGTTGCAGGCGCAGCTGCGGTCTCTGCGGCCTGATACGGCAGAGGCAGAACTGGTGCTGTTGCGGGGTGTCCTGACATCGCCGACATCCGAAGCTTCCAGCAGTCCCGCTGGTGGGACCGCGCCGAAATCGGCCAGTGCAAAGACGACCCTGCGCTGCGCTGTCCCCGCGGGGACGGTGCGGTGTCAGGCCCGGGATGGGAAGATCGAGATGGCGATGGAACGGGATTTTTCCGCCATCGACCGGCGGCGGCTGGAAGAGGCAATCTCGGCCTTCTTCACCACGCTGGACCGGGGCGCGGAATAGATCCTAGCCACAGGGCGAAATGTCTTGGAGAAAGCAAAAGGGCTGTCCCCACGGGGACAGCCCTTTCTTTTTTGCCGGTTTGCCGTGGGTCAGTTCAGAACCTTGAAATCAATCCGCCGGTTCTTGGCCCGGTTCTGCGCGGTGTCGTTGGACACCAGCGGCGTGGTTTCACCATAGCCGACCGGTTTCAGTCGATCCGCCCCAATGCCTTTGCGGGTCAGATAGCTCACCACCGCATCGGCGCGTTGCTGGCTCAGTCGCATGTTCCAGGCCGCCTGGCCCTGACTGTCGGTGTGACCGCCAACCTCAAGAATGATCGAGGGGCAGCGGCTGACGATATCATACAGGCTGTCCAGAAAGATGATCGAGGTTCGGTCCAGCCGCGCGGTGGACGGGGCAAAGTTCACGCTGCGGCTGCGGGACAGAATATCGAACCGGCCAAGGCAGGCCTCGCGGCTGAAATCTCCGGCGGTTTCCAGCGCGGCCGAGGCTCCGGACACAGGCGCGGCGATGGCTGGCGCCGTTCCGGGGGAGGTGCGTTGGAAGGTCAGGTTGAGATTGACGATCCCCAGCGGTGTGATGGTGACATTGGCGGCTTCCTCCAGCTTCTCGCGCCCGGCCATCAGGTTGAAATCCTTCAGCTGCAGGATGACGGGATCGACCGAGGAAATATTGACCCGGTCATTGTCCAGCAGGGTTACCGCAACCCGCGGGGACAGGTCGACATCGGCGCCATGCAGCGACAGGGTGACGGGAACCTGCATCAGCTTGCGGCGCACTGTGGGCAGGTCCGCCAGCTGCGCCGGATCCAGAACCGCGGTGACGGTGGCCTCGGGATGGGCGAAGGTTTCAAAGAACAGGAACCGCATCCGCACATTGCGCAGGTCGATCTTGGTATCGACCGAATCCAACGCGATCTTGATCTGGGCGATGCCTTTTTCGGTGATCTGCCCGCTGAAGGCCGCGAATTCGCTGGTCTCGGCGATGGTGCCTTTCTTGACCGACAGGAAGGTGATGGTGGAAATTTCCGGATCCAGTTGCCAGCCGTGTTCGAACGGATCGGCCGCAAAAACCGTGCGGGGCAGGGTGAAAAGGACGAGGAAAATCGGAAGAATGAGCAATCGGAACATGGGACAAGCCACTCCTGGCGGAACTAGGACACTGTTCCCCGCATAGCACGAAATAGTAGGGAACTGCTGCTAGCATAACAGGAAACTTGTGGTGTGGCGCAAGGATGGCGATACTTTCGGCAGGAATTTCCCGGCCTTGCGATCCTTTGTGGATGCTGCGACGGTGTGAAAAGGTGTTGGAGTAAAGTAAATGCGCGCGATGTTTGCGGCGATCCGAATTGGTCTCGCTCTTCTTTTGGTTGTGTTTTGGGGAGCCAGTCATGCGAGGGCGGAAGAACGTCTAGCCCTGGTCATTGGCAACTCTGCCTATGCATCCGTCACCGCGTTGGACAACCCCGACCGGGACGCACAGTTGATCGCGCAGACGTTGGAACAGCTTGGATTTACGGTCACTGTTGAGACGGATCTGACACAGGTCGGGATGAAGCGAGCGATTGCCCATTTCGGGCGCAGCCTGCGGGCGGCGGGGGAAGATGCCACCGGATTGTTCTATTACGCCGGGCACGGGGTGCAAAGCTTTGGCAACAACTACCTGCTGCCGGTCGATGTTGCGCTGGCCGATGCCGCGGATCTGGACCTGATGGCGGTCGAAGCGCAATCAGTGCTGCGGCAGATGGCTTCGGCGCGCAATCGAACCAACCTTGTGATTCTGGATGCCTGCCGCAACAATCCGTTCGAAAATGTGCCGGATCTGGACGAAAGCGGTCTGGCCGAAATGAAGGCTCCGACCGGCACCTTCCTGGCCTATGCGACGTCTCCGGGTGGGGTGGCTCTGGATGGGGACGGGGACAACAGCCCGTTTACCCAAGCATTGGCGACGCAAATTCAGGTCCCGGGCCAGCCGGTCGAGCAGGTGTTCAAGGACGTGCGCCGCGCGGTACTGGAGCAGAGCCGGGGACAGCAGACCCCCTGGGATACCTCATCGCTGGTCAGCGACTTCGTCTTTGCCAAGGCTCCTGAGGAACGGGCGCTCACACCGGCAGAGACTGAGGAGCTGCAGTTGTGGCGCTCGGTCGAGGCGACGCGGGATCCGGTGCAGCTGATGCTGTTCCTGCGCGGCTATCCCGACGGGGCCTATACCCAGGAGGCGCGGGACATGCTGAAGGACGTCATGGCAGAGGAACTGGCCGGTGGTGGCACCGCGGCGCCTGCGCCCACGTCACAAGGTCCCGACGAGGCCGAAACAGCCATGTTCAATGCGGCGCAGCAGGATGGCAGCCTCAGCGCTTATGAGGCCTATCTGCAAAATTACCCGGCTGGCACCTATGCCGAGATCGCCCGCACCGAAATCGCGGCGCTGACGGCCGGTTCCGGCACGGATCCAGAGGCCGGGGGAGAGCCGGAGGTCGTCGCGGCGCCTGCCGAAGATCCGGGGCCAAGACCCGCGGATTCAGGGCCGGTCACCTATGCCAGCCCTCTGGATGCAGAGGTAGCAGCGCTTGCGGGCAAAAGCCTGGCCGAAGTGGTCGATCTGTCGCCGATGTTCCCCCCAATCGAGGGGCTGCCGGAAAGCTACTGGAAAGAGCAGACCTGCAGCGCCTGCCATCAATGGAACCGGGAGCGTCTATGCGATCAGGGCAATACCTATCTTAGCCTCAATATGCAGCGTTCCCTGTCCAAGCAGCATCCGTTCGGCGGCGCCTTGAAACGCACGCTGAAATCCTGGGCCGCCGGGGGCTGCCAATAGGGGATCATCTATCACGCTTGCAGATTGGGTGCCTGCCTGTTCCGCATGATGCAGGGCGGGATCAGGGCGCGTGCGTGGTGACAAGGAAATAGACCCATTCCCCTTTAAAATCAGTATGTTGCTCTCTTGCTTCTGTCACACGCTCGCGCAGCCAAGCCAGATAGGGTTCGGCGGGTTCGCTGATAGGACGCAGCCCGGAATAAAGCGGATGAGAGGCGGCAAAGGCGACTGCGATTTCCTGCCCGTAGGGCGGGCCAACGGCGATCTGCAGGCCGGGATCTCCGTCTTCCTTGGCACCAACGCGCAGCGGATCTTTGGCAGGGGTTTGCTGTAGTGCGATGGTTTCATTTGGGACCAGATGCAGCACCTGCCCGCCTGCATCGAAATAATCGACATAGACATAGGCGGGGTAATCCGGCGCGGTCAGATCGAAGAACAGTCGGTCGCCGCCTGCATAGGAGAGGACCCGGGCGTGGGCGTCGTCCCCGACCAGCAGGGGATTGGTGATCTGATCCGTACTTTGCGGCAGGCCGACCTCTCCGATCCCGGCAAGGGCGCCGCATTGCGGGCGCGGTAGCAGGCGCATCTGGTCGGATACGGTGATGTCCTGTCCCATCTGCGCCTGAAGGGCGGCAAGCACCGGTGCCCGCATCCCGTCTTCCGGAATATGACCCCGCAGGGACAGCGTGGCGGTATCCGGGTCAAAGGCAACCTGCAGCCGGGAACAGGGCACGGCGGCTAGACTGCCCAGCAGCCCATCCCGCAGGCTGTTTCCGTCTGACGCAGCGGCGGTGGGCGCCATGAAGCTTTGGAAGGCGGCCAGTGAGACAGGGTCGATCCCGTCAGGTGTGCCGCCCTGAAAGGCAAGAGCGGCGGTGACCTGATCGCTTTGCGGAACGGCGGTGGGCAAAACCGTAGCTTTGGGCGGGAGCGTTTGCGCCGCATCCACTGATGGCGATGCCTGCGGCACCGGCGCCGTGTCAGGGGCGAACTGAGCAATGGGCTGCGCAGCCGGGGCCGCTGTTTTCACGTCGAGTGAGGGCTCTGCAGCCGGTGCAAGGCGGGCAGGCGGTAGATCGGTTGCGGCAAGCGCCACATCGGCAGACGGTGTGGTCGATATGGATGGTGTGATCTCGGGAGATAGGCTGGTGACCGCAGCCGGTTTGACTTGCGCTGACGCAATAGGCTGCGCCGCAGGTGGGGTTTGCGCGATCGCTGCACTTTGCGCGGGCGCGGCTGCCGCGACCGGGGCAGGGGAGGGGGGCGAGCTCGCAAGGGCCTGTGGTTGCGGCTCGGCCGGGCGCGCCTCTGATTGCGGCAGCGGATTGGCCGCCAGCCCCTCTTGTTGCGGATCAGCCTCTGCGGCGGCCTCGCCTTCGGGCTGCTGCGGGATTGCCTGGCTGCGGTTCAGCCGTTGCGCCGCCATTGTCAGGCTGCTTTGGGGCGTGGGCTGTTTGACCAGATCATCGGGGCGCAGGTTGAACACCAGCGCGCCTGCCATGGCCGCATGGGCCAGGCCAGATGCGACAAGACCCGCACCCCATATGGAGGCCCGCGATGTCATCCGCCGGTCTCGGGGGTGACGACCAGAACCACATCGCGGAAGCCGAGCTGTTGCGCGCGGCTGACCAGAGGCAGGACATTGCGCAGCTCTGCCGCGCGGTGGGCGTTGATCCGTAGGCGCAGATCCGGGTTATCCTGCAAATGCTCGCTCAGCACGTCGGGCAGATCTTCGGGGCGCATGTCATCGCCATCCAGCGCCAGGGCGCCCTTCGCTGATACGGCCAGCGTGATGCCGCCAGCGGGCATATCGCGTCCGGTTTCGGCATGGGGCGGGGTGACTTCAAATGGAGCGGTGGCGTCCATCCGTCCGATCAGCATGAAGAAAATGAGCAGGAAGAACACCACATCGATCAGGGCAATGATCGTTTCGGATTGGGCTGCGCGGGCAGGGCGGGTCAGCTTCATGGCTGCACCTCCAGCCTCAGGACCCGTAGCTGCTGCACATCGGCTTGTGCGGCCTTGTCCATCACGCTGATCAGAGCCTGCGTCGAGGCCGCGCCGGAGGGCAGGATCAGAACCTGTGTCAGAGGATCGGTGGCAATGGTGCTGCGCAGGAGGCTGTCCAACTCGGAGCCGGACAGGGGCTGCCCCCGGATCACCGGAATGCCATCTGCGCCGAGGCGAATCATCACCGTATCGGTTGGCGTTGCGGCAGGGCCTGTTGCCCCGTCGGCGGCCCGTAGGGCCGGGATCATATCAAGGTTCAGATAGGTCGAGGTGACCATGAAAAACACGAGCAGGATCAGCATCACGTCGATCATCGGCACCAACGAGATCAGCGCGCGGGGTCTTGAGGCTCGTTTCAGGATCATGGCGCCACCATCCGATCAGCGGCTGGCGTCGGCCAGCATCAGCCTGCCCACGGCGCTTTCGATGGTCTGGGCTGCGCGTTCGATCCGGGATGCGAAAAGCCCTGCCGCGATGGCCGCAGGAATGGCCACCAGCAGCCCTGCCGCGGTGGTCAGCAGCGCCTGCCAGATCCCGCCGGCCAGAACCGAGGCGTTTGCAGCGCCCTGAGCCAGTTCTAGCTCCTGAAAAGACTGAATCATGCCCAGAACGGTGCCCAGAAGCCCCAGCAAGGGCGACACCATGGCGATGAGTTCCAGCAACCGGATCAGGCTGTTCATGCCCGCGACCTCTTCGTTGCCGCGCCGCTCAAGTTCGGACATCAGCAGAGGGCCTTTGAGGCCGCTGCCCAGGGCGTCCATCGCATAGGTCATGACACGGTCGGCCGGGGCGCGGCCCGCTGTGATTGCGTCTTTGGCACTTTTCCGGTCGCCGCCGCTCCAGAGGTCGATCGCTTTTGCCCGCGCCGCCTCTCCGCTGCAGACGGACCAGAGCTGGATCAGCTTCACCGCGATCACGGTGAGGGACAGTAGCGACATCAGCGCCAACAAGGCGATGACTGGCCCGCCAGTGCCCAGCATTTCCCAGGTGGCGGCCATCTTATTTCACCAGCTGCGCAGCTGCGCGCGATTCAAGGTTGAGGATCGGAAAGCAATCCATCTGCTCTTCGTTCTGCGGCTGGCAGGAGGTGATGTCATGCAGCAGGATCTCGGAAATGTTGCCGCAGGCGATGTCGGGAATTTCAAAGAGTTTCAGGGTTGTGCGCTGAACGGGCAGGGGGGCGGCATCCACCGACAGAAGCCGGTCGATAACACCGCCAGCATCAAGGATCGCCAGAGACATTTCAAACCCGGCAAAGCTTTTCCCGGTTTGATTGCGGAACAGGAAGAAGGCGCGGCACCCACCGCCGTCGATCTCTTCGGTCTTGTTCAGCTCCACCAGCAGCGGGCCTGTCTCGGCCATGGCATTGCGGGGCAGGGCAATGAGCGTAACCGCGACCATCACGGCCGCGACGTGCAGGAATTTGAGGGGCATGAAAGTCTCCAGTTCTTCAAAATGTAATTAAAAACTCGACTGCGCCCGGGTGGGGTCAGACAAGCGTGGTCAGGGCTTTTTCGATGCGGTCCATGACCGATTGTGCGCCGCTGAGATCGCGTTTCTTCAACAGGCGCGCGGCGACATGTACGGCCCGGTCCAGACGGTCGCGGGCCGGGCCCGGGGCGCGGGCGACATTGGCCCTGAGGGCTTGGGCGCGTTTGACCTGCGCGCCAAGCGAGCGCTGGTCCATTTCCCGCTGGCCGCGGCGCATGCTTTTGTCGGCGCTTTCGCGGTCCTTTCCGATTCTGGCGATGGCCCGTTCGATCACCACGATCAGGGTTTCGGCCTCTTGCAGACGGCCCGCGTTGATCAGCTTGACCGATTTGGACAGGGCGCGTTTCAGTTTCAGCTCCAGTGGCCCCGGAGCCAGTGCAATCCTTGGCTGGATGCGTTTCAGACGCCGTGTCAGAGGTGCCACCGCGCTGGCGTCGATGCCGGTGGCCGAGACATCATCGACATCCGCCTGCCCCTTGCTTTCGCCTTCGGGTTTGAGACTGTCCAGAAGGTTGCCGCCGTCATCATAGAACAGCACGTTCACCTTGGGCCGGTTCCTTTGCAGGAACTTTTTCAGCGCCGTGATCATCTTGCCCGGGGCCTGTTCGCAGATCATTTCCATCTCGCCGTCCCGCACAACATAGGTGCCCCAGGCCATTGGGTTTGTTCCTCCGGCCTGCTTAACCGGGTTGCGCAAGGTTTCGGGTTTTTTGCCGGGCTGGATCATCAGTAGCGGATCCTTGGAGCCATCCAGGCAGAAGGCAAAGCTCATCCGCTTCTTGGCGCCTTCCCGCACCATCGTCCTGACATCGTCACCGTTAACCCGGTCTGCACACATGACCACCACTCGCAAAAGGACGTGAAAACAATTGACTTTAAGAATTCGATAAGGCTCACTTGACGTCAAGTTATTGTTTTAGAGTGGCGCGGTTCACACCGCTGCATGGGTATCGATTGAATACTTGTTGTAGCGGCGCGGACTGCGTTTCACCGGGTTTTGGGAGGTCAGATGGATCCGGCGGTACTGCTGCAGCCAAAGGAAGAGGATGCACCAAGCGGTGCAAATCTCGAGTATGACCCGGCCTTCACGGATATGGAGCTTGCTGCTCAGCCGGGGGAAGAAACCGTTATCGGCGATGAGCGCACCGAGGCGACGGATCCCGATTACCGCGAAGTCGCGGTCAAGGCGACAGAGGTTCTGGAGCGCAGCCACGATCTGCGGGCTGCCGTGTTTTTGGCCGATGCCTTGCTGCAATCCGAAGGTCTGTCCGGCTTTGCGGATGTGACCACATTCATGCGCGGCTGTCTTGAGCAATACTGGGACACCTGCCACCCCGAGCTTGATGAAGACGACGGCGATCCGATCATGCGGATCAACGCGGTTCAGGATCTTTGCGGTCAACCCGGTGGCATGGCAGGGCCTTCACCGGTCTACCGGTCTCTGCGCCGCACCCCGCTGAGTGACAGCCGCGGATTTGGCCGCTTCTCCCTGCGGGAGATGGAAGTGGCCGAAGGGATTGCGACGGCGCCATCGGACATGGAGCGGGTGCCGGATCAGGCGACCATAAGTGCTGCCTTTCAGGACAGCGATCCCGAAGGGGTCGCGACCCGGCTGGCGGCGGCTGAAACGGCGGTCGAGAACGTTAAGGCAATCTCTGCGGTGTTCGACGAACAGACACCGGGGCAGGGGCCAGAACTGGATCCGCTGATCAAGCTGCTGCAGCAGATTGCCAAACGGTTGCGCGACTATGGCAATGTCGAAGAGGGCGCCGAGGCGCCGGAGGCCGATGTGGCAGAAGAGGCCGAGGCCGGAGCTGCCGTGGCAGCGCCCGCTGCAGCTGCCGGGATTGCGCCGGGGGCGATCAACTCACCGGCGGATGTGTCCAACATGCTGGACCGCATCATTGGCTATTACGCACGCGAGGAACCATCGAGTCCGGTGCCATTACTGCTGGAGCGGGCAAAGCGTCTGGTGGGGGCCGATTTCCTTACCATCATGAACGACATGGCGCCACGCGGTCTGGAGAATGTGCAGTTGATCGGCGGCATTGAGGACGACGATTGAAACAACAGGGACAGTGGCGTGTGACGACAGATCGAAAAGATCACCGCATCGTGCCACGGAATTGACGAGTAAGGAGACCTAGATGGCCGGAAGTTCACAAAAGTTCATCGCCCGGAACCGGGCGCCCCGGGTTCAAATCGAATATGATGTGGAGCTGTACGGCGCGGAAAAGAAGGTCCAGCTGCCCTTTGTTATGGGTGTGATGGCGGATCTGACCGGGAAATCCGAGGTGGAACAACCCGCAGTCGCCGATCGCAAGTTTCTGGAAATCGACGTGGACAACTTCGATGACCGGATGAAGTCCATGGCGCCGCGTGCCTCTTTCACCGTGCCCAACACGCTGACCGGCGAGGGGAACCTGGCCGTCGATATCACTTTTGAAAGCATGGATGATTTCAAACCGGCTGCTATCGCTGCCAAGGTCGAGCCGCTGCGCGAGCTGCTGGATGCGCGCACGCAGCTGAGCAACCTGATGACCTACATGGATGGCAAGACCGGCGCCGAGGATCTGATTGCAAAAATCATGCAGGATCCGAGCCTGCTGAAAACCCTGGCGGCCCAACCGAAACCCGGCGGCGATGCCGGGTCTGATGCGGAATAAGGAGGATCACAATGGCTGACGAAGAACTCCAGACCGAAGCCGCCGTTGCCGAAAGCGCCTTTGGCTCCGCCGAATTTGAAAACCTCCTGCAAAAGGAATTCCGCCCCAAGTCCGATCAGGCCAAGACCGCAGTCGAAAGCGCGGTCAAGACGCTGGCCGAACAGGCCCTGGCCAATACCGGGCTGATTTCCGACGATGCCCTGCGCTCGATCGAGAGCATCGTGGCTGAGATCGACAAGAAGCTGACCGAGCAGGTCAACCTGATCCTGCACAATGAAGAGTTCCAGCAACTGGAAAGCGCCTGGCGCGGGCTGCATTATCTCGTCAACAATACCGAAACCGACGAGATGCTGAAAATTCGGGTGATGCCGATCAGCAAAAAGGAACTGGGCAAGACTCTGAAGAAATTCAAAGGCACTGCCTGGGACCAGTCTCCGATCTTCAAGAAGCTTTATACCGAAGAATTTAGCCAGCTGGGCGGTGAACCCTATGGCTCGCTGGTGGCGGATTATCACTTCGACCATTCTCCGCCGGATATCGAACTGCTGGGCGAGATGTCCAAGATCGCCGCTGCAACCCATGCGCCGCTGATCACGGGCGCCAAGCCGACCCTGTTCCAGATGGACAGCTGGTCCGAACTGTCCAATCCGCGCGATCTGACCAAGATCTTCCAGACGCCGGAATATGCCGCTTGGCGGTCCCTGCGCGAAAGCGAAGACTCCAAATACGTTGGTCTGGCGATGCCACGCTTTCTTGGCCGTCTGCCTTATGGATCGAAGACCGATCCGGTGGATGAATTCGCATTCGAAGAAGACACCAGCGGTGCGGGCAGCGAGAAATACGGCTGGGTCAACGCCGCCTATGGCATGGCCACCAATATCACCCGCTCGTTCAAGACTTACGGCTGGTGTTCGCGGATCCGCGGCGTCGAAAGCGGCGGTACACTGGAAGAGCTGCCATCGCATACCTTCCCGACCACGGATGGCGGTGTGGATCAGAAATGCCCGACCGAGATTGCCATTGATGACCGGCGCGAGGCGGAACTGGCCAAGAACGGCATGATGCCGCTGATCCACCGTAAGAACACGGATGTGGCGACATTCATGGGCGCGCAATCCCTGCACAAGCCCACTGAATATGACGATCCGGATGCGACAGCGAATGCCAACCTTGGGGCCCGCCTGCCGTATCTTTTCGCCACCTGCCGCTTCGCGCATTACCTCAAATGCATGGTACGCGACAAAGTCGGGTCGTTCAAAAGCCGCCAGGACATGGAAAGCTGGCTGCAGAACTGGATCAACAATTACGTCGATTTCAACGCCGATATTTCATCGGAAAACGAGAAGGCGCGCAAACCTCTCGCCGCTGCGGAAGTGGTGGTCGAAGAGGTCGAGGGCAACCCGGGCTATTACAGCTCCAAATTTTTCCTGCGCCCGCATTACCAGCTTGAAGGACTTTCTGTCTCGCTCCGGCTGGTGTCGAAACTGCCCTCAGAAAAAGGAGGCTGATTTCCACTCATCAGCCGAACACAACAGGGTCTGACAAAACATTTGGCCTTAACGAGTACTGAATTTGAAAGGATAGAAAATGGCTGCGAATATGTTCGTCGAGATTTCGGACATCGAAGGCGATGCAACCGAAGAGAACCACAAGAACTGGATCGTGATCCAGTCCGCCAGCTGGAACGTGGAACGCGCTGTCGAAATGACCGATCTCGGCTCGACCCAGCGGATGCATGCGAATTCGAACTTTGGTAAGATCGAGCTGACCTCCCAGATGGGCAAGGCATCCAACGAGCTTGCCAAATCCGTTGCAAACGGCACGGTGCGTCCGGAAATCATCATGCACTGGTGTCGTTCGGGTGACAGCCAGTCCGAAGGTCTGCTGGCCTATTCCGAATGGAAGCTCAAGGATGTGGTGGTCGACAGTTATTCGATCTCCGCGAGCGAGGATGGCATCCCCGAGGAAACCTGGTCGCTGGCCTATGCCGCGATCGAGCACACCTACAAGTCGACGAACCAGAAGACCGGCAAACTGGAAAAACCTGTTGTCTTCCAGTGGAACGTTCAGTCGGGCAAATTCGAATACTGATATGCCCTCGCCCCGGACGTTTTGGGCGTCCGGGGTATTTGTTTGTGATCAAGTAACTGTCGGAGTTGGCGCATGACCCCCGAGGAATATCTGAAGTCGGGCGATCCTGGTAAGGCGCTGACGGCCCTGCAGGATAAGGTGCGGGCGGACCCGTCGAATGCGAAACTGCGAATTTTCCTGTTTCAACTGCTCTGTATTCTAGGGGACTGGAAACGGGCCATCGCCCAGCTGAAGCTGAGCGCGGAACTGGATCCGGGCGCCACGCTTATGGCGCAGACCTACCGCGAAGCGATCATTTGCGAGGTGTACCGGGAGAAGGTCTTTCAGGGTGAAAAGGCCCCGATGATCTTTGGCGAGCCTCAGGACTGGCTGGCGCATCTGATCGAGGCGCAGAAACTTCTGGCGCAGGGCAAACACGATGAATCCGCAGCGCTCCGGGCCAAGGCTTTTGATGCGGCCCCGGCGACCCCGGGCGAAGCGGATGGCAAGGTCTTTGACTGGATCGCCGATGCCGATATGCGGCTTGGCCCGGTGCTGGAGGTGATTATCAACGGCCGGTATTTCTGGATGCCCTTTTCCCAGATCCGGTCGCTTGAACTGGATGAACCGGCTGATCTGCGCGATCGGGTCTGGATGGCAGGAACGATTACCCTGGTGAACGGGGGAGAACTGGTTGCGCTGGTGCCGACCCGATATCCCGAGAGCACCGAGGCAGACCCGGAGGCCATGATGGCCCGGGCAACGGATTGGCAGGATATCGGCGCGAATACCTATATCGGCATCGGTCAGCGGTTGCTCACCATTGGCGATCAGGACATCGCGATTATGGATCTGCGCAGTCTGCGCTTGCATGGCGCCGAGGACACGGATGAGCCGCAGGGCGGCCTGACGGATGGCTGATCAGACCCTTGCCGAACGCCTTCAGCCCTCTTTGCTGGATCGGCTGACGGACAATGATCCCGGCAACCGCAAGGAAAGCCGGGAATCGCGGGTGATCGACCTGAACCGGCTCCGCGATATCATCCAGCGGGATCTGTCCTGGCTGCTGAACACGCTGAACGGAGAAAGCCATATTCCGGTCGACAGATATCCGGCGGTGGCGGCTTCGGTTCTGAACTACGGGCTGGGTGAAGTTTCGGGTGAGTATTCGACCAGCGAGAAAACGGAAATGATCCGGCGCGGGATCGAGCGGGCGGTGTCCCGCTATGAGCCGCGGATCATCGAAGGGTCTGTCGATGTCCGCCTGACCGGCGAAACAGAGGCCGCAGGCATGACGGTGGCTCTGGAGATCCGCGCGGATATGTGGGCGCAACCGATGCCGCTGGAGCTTTACCTGCGCAGCAAGGTTGATCTGACCACCGGTGAAGTGAACGTGGAACGAGGGCTGTAGCAATGGATACACGGCTGCTGGACCACTATGAAAACGAGCTGAATTACCTGCGCGACATGGGCAGCGAATTTGCTGCGGCCTATCCGAAAATTGCGGCGCGGCTGGGTATGGAGGGGGTTGAGGTTCTCGACCCCTATGTGGAACGGCTGCTGGAAGGGGTCGCGTTCCTGTCGGCCCGGGTGCAGCTGGAGTTGGAGCTGCAGTATCCCAATTTCACTTCGAACCTGCTTGAAATCATTTATCCGCATTACCTTGCGCCCACGCCGTCGATGATGATCGCAGCCTTTGAACCGGATACCAGCAACTCTGCCGTCAAAAGCGGCTATGTCATGCCGCGCGGCTCGGTGCTGCGGTCGCGCCTGACCGAAGGGGAGCAGACCCCTTGCGAATTTCGCACCGCGGCAGAAATCACCATGTGGCCGATCGAGATCACTGAGGCCCAGTATATCGACGGTCGCGGGGATCTGGTGGCCGCCGGGGTTGCAACCGGCTTTGATGCCCGCGCCGGTATTCGCCTGCGGCTGAAACGCAACGATGGTGAGGCGCTGCGCGATCTTGGCATGGACCGGTTGCAGATCTACCTGTCCAGCGCAGCGGGCAACAGCTGGCCCTTGCTGGAACTTCTGTGCACCCAGGTGCAGGGGGTCGTCGCGCGGTCAACCAACCGCAGGGCCGATTGGCAGGCGCCTTTGGCTGATGGCGCTGTGGTGCAAAAGGGGTTTTCCCGCGAAGAGGCTTTGCTGCCAGTGCCCCGGCAATCCTACGACGGCTATCGCCTGCTCCAGGAATACTTTGCCATGCCCGAACGGTTCCGCTTTGTGGAACTTCAGGGGCTGGCGCCCGCATTGCAGCGTGCCGAGGGAGATGAGGTCGATATCTACATCCTGCTGCGCGAAGGCATGCGCGGTATCGAGCCCATCGTCGTGCCCGAGGTTTTTCAGCTGAATGCGGTTCCGGCGGTGAACTTGTTTGAAAAACGCTGCGACCGGGTCCGTATCACCCCGAACGACACCGAACATCAGGTGATCCCGAACCGGACTGCGGGGCTGGATTTTGAAATCTACGCCTTGCGGAGCGTTACCGGGATCAGCGGCGAAGGCGAAGATGACGTGGTCTTCCGCCCGTTCTATTCGGCCACTGATTTTACCGCTGCGGGGGAAACCCATCCCGCCTATTACACGATCAAACGCCGGATGCGGCAAAGATCCGAAAAGGAGCGCCTGCGCGGGGTGCGCTCGTCCTATCTGGGGTCAGAAGTCTACCTGACGCTGGTGGACCGGACGCAGGCGCCCTTCGGGCCGCATCTGGAACAGCTGGCGGTCAATGCGCTTTGCACCAACCGGGATCTTCCCTTGTTGCTGGCAACCGGGAACGATGACGTGTTTCACCTGCCGGAGGGCGGCCCGGTACGCAAGATTTCCTTGCCGGTCGCTCCGACGCGGCCGCATCCGACTCTGGCGCAGGGGGATACCGCCTGGCGGCTGATTTCCCATCTCAGCCTCAACTACGTGTCGATTGCCGACAGCGGCAAGGGGCAGGCGGCAGAGGCCCTGCGCGAGTTGGTGGGCCTTTATGCCCCATTGGGAAACCGGGTCACCGAAAAGCAATTGGAAGGGATCGTATCGGTGTCGAGCCGCCCCATCGTGCGGCGGATGAGTGACGAGATCCTGTCGACCGCCGTGCGCGGGCTCGAGATCACAATCGGATTTGACGAAAGCTTTTTTGAAGGCAGCAACATCTATGCGCTGGGGGCCGTGCTGGAGCGGTTCTTTCGCGGATATGCCACCATCAATTCGTTCACGGAAACGGTTCTTCGAACCGAGAAACGCGGAGACATTGCCAGATGGCGACCGGAAAAGGGCCTCGGCCGGATGATCTGAGTCTATATGGCCAGCTGGCCGCGTCGCCTGAAGAGCATCACGTTTTTCAGGCCCTGCGGCTGCTGGAGGCGCATTTTGCCGAGGCCCCGCGCCTCGGCGAAAGCCGTCGACCGCGCGAGGACCGTCTGCGGCTGGGGCAGGAGGCCGAGCTGGCCTTTCCACCCTCCACCATTGCGGGCTTCACCCCACCAGAGGGCGACCGGCCTGCGCGCCTGACCAACCGGTTCTTTGGTCTGTTCGGGCCGCAGGGTCCGCTGCCGCTGCACCTGACGGAATATGCCCGGGATCGCAAACGGAACCACCGTGATCCGACCATGGTGGCCTTTGCCGATATGCTGACTCACCGGATGCTGAGCCTTCTGTACCGGGCCTGGACACAGGGGCAGCCGGCCGTCAGCTTTGACCGCGCCGATGATCCGATGGCCAAACGCATCGCTGCCTTTACCGGCTACAGCGGCAAGGGCTTGCCGGATCGCGATGCAATGCCGGATCTGGCGAAGCTGCATTTTTCGGGGCACCTCTCGCAAGGCGCAAAGCATCCCGAAGGGCTGGTCTCGATCCTGTCCGCCTTCCTGGAGGTGCCTGTCCATCTGGAAGAATACGTCGGCAGCTGGCTGCAGCTGGAACCGGATGACCGCTGGCAACTGGGATCCGGGGCTTTGGGGCGCAGCACCAGCCTGGGTGACAAGGTCTGGAGCAGAACCGCCAAGTTCCGCCTGCGGATCGGCCCGCTCAGCCTTGCGGATTATAATCGGCTGCTGCCGGGGGGGAGGGCCCTTTCGCGTCTGCGGTCCATCGTGCGGTCCTACGTCGGCGATGTGCTGGACTGGGATGTGAATCTTGTGCTGGCCGGAGACGAGGTGCCGCGCGCCAGTCTCGGCGGCAGCACCCGGCTGGGCCATACCAGCTGGATCCGCTCGCGGCCCGATCCGGACAAGGACCAGCCCGATGCGGGTGATCTGTATCTGTATCCCGGTGTCGCCGCCGGGTCCCAAGAACGAGTAGAGGGAGTTATGTGAAATGACCGAGATCAGCCGTGTGGCCTTGTTCGGCAAGCTCAACAAACTGGGGTATCAGGCCGTCGAAGGCGCAACCGTATTCTGCAAGATGCGGGGCAATCCCTATGTGGAGCTGGTCCACTGGATGCATCAGCTTCTGGCGCTACAGGACAGCGATCTGCACCGGATCATCCAGCACTATGACCTGGACACCGGCAAGATCGCGACGGAACTGACGCGGGCGCTGGATATGCTGCCGCGCGGGGCCTCGGCGATTTCGGATCTGAGCGATCATTTGATGGATGCAATGGAGCGCGGCTGGGTCTGGGGCTCGCTGCTCTATTCAGACTCCAAGGTGCGCAGCGGTTATCTGCTGCTGGGGATGCTGAAAACACCCGCCTTGCGCAATATCCTGGCGTCGATGTCGCCCGAGCTGGCCAAGATCGGCGCCGATGATCTAGCCGACAATTTTGCCGAAGCCACGGAAGGATCGCCCGAGGATCGCCTTGGCGCGCAGGATGGCAGCGACGTGGGCGGCGGTGCCGAGCCGGGCGAAGCCTCGAATGCGATGGCCCCCGGCGCCATGGGCAAGGGCGAGGCGCTGGAGCAATTCTGCACCGACCTGACCGAACAGGCCCGGAATGGGGAAATCGATCCGATCGT
>NZ_PXNU01000048.1:0-42581 GCF_041300735.1 Phaeobacter sp. SYSU ZJ3003
CGGCATCCGCACTAAACTGGGGAATTTTCATCCAGCCGTTTTGGGGAGATTACGTCCAGCACTCACAAACGGCACGTTCAACCATCTCGTGGCCTTCGGCGTGTCTGTTCTGGCGGGCCAGCGGGAGGCTGATGTTGACGAGGGTCTCCACGTTGTTGGGATCAAGCGATAGCGCCGCTTCGTAGGCCGCGATCGCATCCGTCTCTTCGCCGAGGTTGGCAAGGATCAGGCCGCGCAGATTTTGGGCGGGCGCAAATGACGGGCGCAAGGTCACCGCTTGATTGATCGCAACCTCTGCCGCGGTGAGATCGCCAAGGTGCACATGCGCCTGCGCCAGGAAAAAACAGGCGGTCGGGTCGCTGTCCCGCAGGGGTTCGACAATCTTGATAGCTTGCACGTGGCGCCCTGCCAGAATCAGGGTCTGTGCCAGATTGTGCCGCGCGTCGATAAAGCCCGGATCAATCTTCATCGCGCGTTGAAACTGTGCGATCGCCTCGGGCACCTTGTTCATGGCCGAAAGACAGATGCCAGCGATGTTAAACGGCTGTGGATCCCGCGGAGTCGTCTTTTGCAGGCGTTTTGCAATCTTCAGGGCCGGTTTGTAGGCGCCTGAGTTGAGATAAGAGGTAGCTATACCGAGGTCCCGACTCGCAATCATTCCGAAACCGCCTTGTTAAAAAACTGTTACAATTCGCTGCCCGTTATCACGATGTGCAAGCGCGAAGTGTGAAGCAGTTCACGTAAATCGGCGGATTTCTCGGGAGATTTGCGATTATCTGCACGGATGGGGGCAAAATCCCCATTATCGCCTGTTTTATAGCCATTCCGAAAACGCATAGCGGTCAAACGCTAGTGTCGGTTGTTAGGTCATGAAATGCGACCTATCTCCCCGGTGTCACAAAATAGACATGAACGACCAGCCGGGAAGGGATCCCGGTTTTGCCGAGATCAAGGACGACGACGATGGCCTATACAACTTCCGCTACCCAGACCTATTCCTTTGGCGCCCGCATCCGCGCCGCAGTTGCGAACTTCCGCACCACTCTGGCCCGCCGGTCCGAATACCGGCGCACCTATGCGGAACTGGAAAACCTGTCCAACCGCGAGCTGGCCGATATCGGCGTGCGCCGCTGCGATATCAGCAACATTGCCCGGCTGCACGCCCACGGTAACTGATCGGACACCATAGCCCGGCCTGACTTATTGCCTCCCCCGGACTGGCCGGGATCGAAAGACGCCTCTGCCCCGCGCAGGGGCGTTTTTAATTTGTCTGGCGACGCCTTGCGCGGGAAGCTTGGGGCGGACAGGGGGGGGGGCGTACCCGGAGGCAGGGCTTGATATCGCCCGGCACAGCGTCTATACGCCCCCGGTGGCAATCCAAGCCACAGAATCAACAATCAAGAAGAGCCGAGGTTGGCCCGCTTACGCTTCAGGGGTCACATCCGGCAAGGAGAAGCGAAATGAAACTTCATGAACTGCGCGACAATCCCGGCGCCGCCAAGAAACGCACCCGTGTGGCCCGTGGCCCGGGTTCCGGCAAAGGCAAAATGGGTGGCCGTGGTATCAAAGGTCAGAAATCCCGTTCGGGTGTTTCGATCAATGGCTACGAAGGCGGCCAGATGCCCCTCTACCAGCGTCTGCCTAAGCGTGGCTTCACCAAGCCGAACCGCAAGACTTTCGCTGTTGTGAACCTGGGCCTGATCCAGAAGTTCATCGACGCGGGCAAGCTGGACGCGGCAACCATCACCGAAGATTCGCTGGTCGAATCGGGCCTGCTGCGCCGCAAAAAAGACGGTGTGCGGATCCTGGCCAAAGGCGATTTCTCGGCCAAATCCAACATCACCGTGACCGGCGCGTCCAAATCTGCCATCGCGGCAGTTGAAAAAGCGGGCGGCACCCTGACCGTGGCGACAGCAGCTGCTGCTGAGTAACGGCTTGTGAGCGGCGCCGATGCCGCTTACATAGGTCACAGTTTTTCCATACGCCGCCCGAGCCGGAAAACGGTTCCGGGCGGCGTTTTCGCAAAAAGAGACCCATTTCATGGTATCAGCAGCAGAACAAATGGCGGCGAACACCAGCTGGTCCGCGCTCGGCAAGGCCAAGGATCTGCGCAACCGCATCCTATTCACCCTCGGCCTATTGATCGTCTACCGTCTTGGCACATTCATTCCGGTCCCGGGCATTGATGCCTCGGCACTGCGCGAATTTATGGAGTCGGCGGGGCAGGGCATCGGCGGCATGGTGTCGATGTTTACCGGCGGTGCGCTTGGACGGATGGGCATTTTTGCCCTCGGGATCATGCCTTACATCTCGGCATCGATCATCGTTCAGCTGCTCACCTCCATGGTTCCGGCGCTGGAACAGCTGAAAAAAGAAGGCGATCAGGGTCGCAAGAAAATCAACCAGTACACCCGTTACGGCACCGTCGCGCTGGCAACGGCGCAGGCCTACGGTCTGGCGGTGTCGCTGGAGTCCGGCGATCTTGCGACCGACCCTGGCATGTACTTCCGGTTGGCCTGCATGATTACCCTGGTGGGCGGCACCATGTTCCTGATGTGGCTGGGCGAGCAGATCACCCAGCGGGGCATCGGTAACGGTATCTCCCTGATCATCTTTGTCGGCATTATCGCTGAGGTTCCCGCAGCCATCGCGCAGTTCTTTGCCTCCGGCCGCTCCGGTGCCATCAGCCCGGCGGTTCTGATCGGCGTGATCGTGATGGTTGTCGCGGTAATCATGTTCGTGGTCTTCATGGAACGCGCCCTGCGCAA
This sequence comes from Phaeobacter sp. SYSU ZJ3003, assembly GCF_041300735.1. NCBI lineage: Bacteria > Pseudomonadati > Pseudomonadota > Alphaproteobacteria > Rhodobacterales > Roseobacteraceae > Phaeobacter > Phaeobacter sp. SYSU ZJ3003. Next base: position 2,769 of record NZ_PXNU01000048.1, read on the forward strand.
GATTCACATTCAATACCCCCGCCGTCAGGTGGGCATGAAGGTCTATGATGGCGGCTCGTCGCACCTGCCGGTCAAGGTGAACCCGGCGGGCGTGATCCCGGCGATCTTCGCCTCCTCGCTGCTGTTGTTGCCGACCACGATCTCTACCTTCTCGTCGGGTTCGGCCTCTGGTCCGGTAATGTCCTGGCTGCTGGCCAACTTCGGCCCCGGTCAGCCGCTCTACCTGCTGTTCTTCGTGTCGATGATCGTGTTCTTCGCGTATTTCTACACCTTCAACGTCTCCTTCAAACCTGATGAAGTGGCGACGAACCTGAAGAACCAGAACGGCTTTGTCCCTGGCATCCGTCCCGGCAAAAAAACCGCTGAGTACATCGAATACGTTGTGAACCGCGTTCTGGTTCTGGGCTCGGCCTATCTGGCGGCTGTCTGCCTGCTGCCGGAAATCCTGCGCGGTCAGTTCGCCATTCCGGTCTACTTTGGCGGCACCTCGGTTCTGATTGTTGTCTCGGTCACCATGGACACGATCCAGCAAGCGCAAAGCCATCTGCTGGCGCACCAGTACGAAGGTCTGATCGAGAAAAGCCAGCTGCGTGGCCGCAGTAAGAAACGCACAAAACGGGGGCCCGCTCGTCGATGAATATTATTCTTTTGGGCCCGCCGGGCGCGGGTAAGGGCACGCAGGCCCGTCATCTGGTCGAAACCCGGGGCATGGTACAGCTCAGCACTGGCGACATGCTGCGCGATGCGCAGGCTAGCGGCAGCGAGATGGGCAAGAAGGTGGCCGAGGTCATCGCCCGCGGTGAGCTGGTCACGGATGAGATCGTAATTGGTCTGATCCGCGAAAAGATTGCCGAAGGCGCCGAGGGTGGTTTCATCTTTGACGGCTTCCCGCGCACGCTGGGGCAGGCAGATGCCCTGACCGACCTGTTGGCCGAGATGGGGCAGAGCCTGGACGCCGTTGTTGAAATGGCGGTGGACGATGCAGCGCTGGTGGCGCGGATTACCGGCCGGTCGACCTGCGGCGATTGTGGTGAAGTCTACCACGATGAAACCAAACCCTGGCCCGCCGATGGCAAATGCGCCAACTGCGGCAGCAGCAACATCAAGCGGCGCGCGGACGACAACGAGGAAAGCCTCAAGACCCGTCTGATGGAATACTACAAGAAGACCTCGCCGCTGATCGGCTACTATTATGCCAAGGGCAAGCTGAACAAGATCGACGGTCTGGCATCCATCGACGAGGTTCAGGCCTCTATCGCCAATGTTCTCGACTGATCTGAAAAGTCGGTACAGAATGAAAAAAGAGCCGGGCTTGTCCCGGCTCTTTTCGTTTTGGTAAGGCGAGCAGGGAAGGATGGGCGGATCTTTTAAAAGGACCTTGCCAATGACGTCTCCCACCCGTTCCGTGATCAATGCCGCGGCTGTTCTCTGTATGGCGACGACGTCCCCCGGATTTGCCGAACGGTATTTCGTCAATGATCCCGCCGCCTGCCCGACAAACGCGGAGGAGCAGGACCAGCTGATGGATTTTGCCAATGACGGTGGGCTGATCCTGGAGGAGGACGGCTTCAGCTCAATGGAGTATTTCTGCAGCTTCGAGCCGGATCTGCAGTATCATTGGGACGGCTATCAGGTCACGACCCATGTGGGGCATTGCCAGACGCCCGGGCCGGTTTTCATGCCAACCTTGTTTACCTTCGTGATGACTGAAGAAGCCCCGGGGGAGATCGCACTGTTCGACAGCAACGAATACACGACGCGGTTTTATTCCTGCACCGATTGACGTCGTCCGGGCAGGATGCAGGCGATGTGGGAGGATGTTGCCCCTGGGCCCATAAACTTTGACGTTTCCGCCGGGCGCCGGGTTGACGACATGCGGAATTCTCAATAGGGAAGCCCATCCCTCTTGGGAATCAATCCAGGCGGCCCGATTCCGTGCCGCGTGAGTACCTCGATACATTATCTGATGAAAAGCCTCTCGGGGCGTCATCAGGTGTTGTGAAAAAAGGTTCTGGAGTTACGGAACCGCAACGAAAAGGAAAGTGACACGTGGCACGTATTGCCGGCGTAAACATCCCGACTGCCAAACGGGTCCCCATCGCCCTCACCTATATCACCGGAATCGGCAACACTTCGGCGAAAGCCATCTGTGAAGCCGTTGGCATCGACGCAACCCGTCGCGTCAACGAGCTGTCCGACTCCGAAGTTCTGGCCATCCGTGAGCACATCGACGCAAACTACACCGTTGAAGGTGACCTGCGTCGTGAAGTGACCATGAACATCAAGCGTCTGATGGACCTGGGTAGCTACCGTGGCCTGCGCCACCGTCGTAACCTGCCCGTTCGCGGTCAGCGGACCCACACCAACGCTCGCACCCGCAAAGGCCCCGCAAAGGCCATCGCTGGTAAGAAGAAGTAAGGGAGGGTTTGATCAATGGCACGCGATAAATCCCGCACGAAGCGTAAAGAGCGCAAGAACATCGCCACCGGCGTTGCACATGTGAACTCTTCGTTCAACAACACCAAAATCCTGATCTCTGACGTTCAGGGTAACGCGATTTCCTGGTCCTCCGCTGGCACCATGGGCTTCAAGGGCTCCCGTAAGTCCACGCCCTATGCGGCGCAGATGGCTGCAGAAGATGCAGGCAAGAAAGCTCAGGATCACGGTGTTAAAACCCTCGAAGTCGAAGTTCAGGGCCCCGGTTCGGGTCGTGAATCCGCACTGCGCGCCCTGGCCGCAATCGGGTTCAACATCACCTCGATCCGTGACGTGACCCCGATCGCGCACAACGGCTGCCGCCCGCCAAAGCGCCGCCGCGTCTAATTATTTACGACTTTCGCTGGGGCCCCGCTTGATTTGTCGGGCCCCAGTACGTCATTTTAAACCTCGGGCGTCTGCACCTTCGGACATGGGGTACGGACAGGAATGGAGGGACTGCATGATCCATAAAAATTGGGCAGAACTGATCAAGCCGACACAGCTTGACGTGAAGCCGGGCAATGACCCCGCACGGCAGGCAACCATCGTTGCAGAGCCGCTTGAGCGTGGTTTTGGTCTGACACTGGGCAACGCACTGCGCCGCGTCCTGATGAGCTCGCTGCAAGGCGCGGCCATCACCAGCGTTCAGATCGACAATGTTCTGCACGAATTCTCCAGCGTCGCCGGCGTTCGCGAAGATGTCACCGACATCATCCTGAACCTCAAAGGTGTGTCGCTGCGCATGGAAGTCGAAGGCCCCAAGCGCCTGTCGATCAATGCCAAAGGCCCCGCAGTTGTCACCGCTGGTGATATCTCGGAAAGCGCCGGTATCGAAGTTCTGAACCGTGATCACGTGATCTGCCACCTCGACGATGGTGCGGACCTGTTCATGGAACTGACCGTCAACACCGGTAAAGGCTACGTTTCGGCAGAGAAGAACAAACCGGAAGACGCACCCATCGGTCTGATCCCGATTGATGCGATCTACTCGCCGGTGAAAAAGGTCTCCTACGACGTTCAGCCGACCCGTGAAGGTCAGGTTCTGGACTATGACAAGCTGACCATGAAGGTTGAAACCGATGGTTCCGTTACGCCGGACGACGCCGTGGCCTATGCTGCGCGCATCCTGCAGGACCAACTGTCGATCTTCGTCAACTTCGACGAGCCGGAATCGGCTGGCCGCCAGGACGAGGACGATGGTCTCGAGTTCAACCCGCTTCTGCTGAAGAAAGTGGACGAGCTGGAGCTTTCCGTGCGTTCGGCAAACTGCCTGAAGAACGACAACATCGTTTACATCGGCGATCTGATCCAGAAGACCGAAGCAGAGATGCTGCGTACGCCGAACTTCGGCCGCAAGTCGCTGAACGAGATCAAAGAAGTGCTGTCGGGCATGGGCCTGCATCTTGGCATGGATGTCGAGGACTGGCCGCCGGACAACATCGAAGATCTGGCCAAGAAATTCGAAGATTCGTTCTGAGAATAAGGGGAGGGCGTAAGTCCTCCCCAACTACAAATGCCCACGTTGGTGGGGACAATCAGGGCAAACCCGCCCCAAGGAGAGCAGCTGACACGCATCGGCTGACAGACAAAGCAAAACCTTTAGAAGGAACTAGAAAATGCGTCACGCACGTGGATATCGCCGCCTGAACCGCACCCATGAGCACCGCAAGGCTCTGTTTGCAAACATGGCTGGCTCGCTCATCGAGCATGAGCAGATCAAAACCACTCTGCCCAAGGCAAAAGAACTGCGTCCGATCGTTGAAAAACTGATCACGCTGGCGAAAAAAGGCGACCTGCACTCCCGCCGGAACGCCGCCTCGCGTCTGAAGGAAGACCAGTATGTGTCGAAACTGTTCGACGTTCTGGGCCCGCGCTACAAGGATCGTCAGGGCGGTTACGTCCGTATCCTGAAAGCCGGCTTCCGTTATGGCGACATGGCGCCGATGGCGATCATCGAATTCGTTGATCGCGACGTAAATGCCAAGGGCGCTGCCGACAAGGCGCGCGTTGCCGAAGCCGAAGCGGCTGCCGACGACGAATAATAAATTACAGGCCACAATGGTCTGTCATTCTGGCCCCTGCAGCTGTGCCTGCAGGGGCTTTTTCATTTCTGTCCTCGCGTGCCGGTCCGGCAGGGGACCGCGACTGGCGCCGTTGCTGCGCTTGCATTCCGCCGCCAGCCTCCGCATATCCTGTTCTGACCGAGGAATGGAGGCGATATGATCCGCGCTGTTTTGACCGCTCTGATGCTGGCTCTTGCTTTGGGGACGCAAGCCCCTGCCGAAACGCGGGTGCCGCAGTCGCAGGCTGAGATTTCACTTGGGTTTGCGCCGCTGGTGAAACAGGCGGCCCCCGCAGTGGTCAATATCTACGCCAAGATCGTGACCGAGGCGCCGCAGGCATCGCCTTTTGCGGGCGATCCCTTCTTTGACGATTTCTTCCGCAGTTTTTCCAATCCGCGCCCCCGGGTGCAGAACTCATTGGGGTCGGGGGTGATCCTTGCCGAGGATGGCATCGTTGTGTCGAATTACCACGTGGTTGGCATGGCGACGGAAATCCGCGTCGTGACCACTGACCGGCACGAATATGACGCCCGCGTGGTCCTCGCAGATCAGGCCAGCGATCTGGCGATCCTGCGGCTTGAAGATGCAGAGGGCCTGCCGTTCCTCAATCTGCGCAACAGCGATCAGGTTGAGGTCGGCGAATTGGCTCTGGCCATCGGCAATCCCTTTGGTGTGGGGCAGACGGTCAGTAGCGGTATCATTTCGGGGCTGGCGCGCACGGGCACCGGCACCGGAGAAGGTTTTGGCTATTACATCCAGACCGACGCACCGATCAATCCCGGCAACTCCGGCGGCGCGCTGATCGACGTGAATGGCGAGCTCATCGGGATCAACACACGGATCCTTAGCCGTTCGGGCGGATCCAACGGCATCGGCTTTGCCATTCCGGCCAATCTGGTGCGGGAGTTCCTGCATCAGGCCCGCGCGGGCGCGGAAAGCTTTCAGCGCCCCTGGGCGGGGATGACCGGGCAGCCGGTGGATGCGGATCTGGCGGCCTCGCTGGGGATGCCACGCCCTGAAGGCATGCTAATCTCCGAACTCCACCCCGAAAGCCCCTTTGCCAAGGCGGGATTTGAAGTCGGCGATGTGGTGACCGAGGTCGACGGCGAGCCGGTAAATTCACCCTCCGAGATGGTGTTCCGCATGACCATTGCCGGTCTGGGCGGCAGTTCGGACGTGGCGCGCTGGCGCGGCGGTGAGAAAAAAGTGGTGCGGGTCGAGATGTACAGCGCCCCGGACAGTCCTGCGGCCGACCCAGTGCAACTGGGCGAACGCAGCCCACTGCCCGGGCTGACGGTGGCGCGCATCAATCCGCGGCTCATCGTGGATTTGCAATTGCCGTTGACGGCCGAAGGTGTGGTGATCGCCGATCCGGGGCCTTATGGCGCACGGGCAGGGCTGCAGCGGGGCGATGTCCTGCTCGGGATCAACGGCGAAGCGGTCACGGCGCCGCAGGATGTGGTCGATCTGATGGGCCGCACGCAGGGCTGGTTGGTTCTCGACCTGTTGCGGCGCGGGCAGCGCGTCAGCCTGCGCTTCCGGCTCTGATCCATGGCAGATCTTTTTGACAGCGACGCGCCACAGCCCACGGGCGGCGAAGAACCGAACAGGCCGCTGGCGGACCGTCTGCGCCCGCGCTCCCTGTCCGAGGTGATTGGCCAGCAGCAGGTGCTGGGACCGGAGGCACCGCTGGGTGTCATGCTGGCCTCGGGATCGCTGTCCTCTTTGGTGTTCTGGGGGCCGCCGGGCGTGGGGAAGACCACCATCGCGCGGCTTCTTGCTAAGGAAACCGATCTGCATTTCGTGCAGATCTCGGCCATCTTCACTGGCGTACCGGATCTGAAGAAGGTGTTCGAGGCGGCCAAGCACAGGCGCGCTAACGGGCAGGGGACGCTGCTGTTCGTTGATGAGATCCACCGTTTCAACAAGGCGCAGCAGGACGGATTCCTGCCGCACATGGAGGATGGCACCATCCTTCTGGTCGGGGCCACCACCGAAAACCCCAGCTTCGAGCTGAACGCCGCTCTGTTGTCGCGCTCGCAGGTGCTGGTGCTGGAACGCCTGCCGCTGGCGGATCTGGAACTGCTGACCCAGCGCGCCGAGAAGGAACTGGGTAGGGCGCTACCGCTGACCGGCGATGCGCGCGACGCGCTGCAGGAAATGGCGGATGGCGATGGGCGTGCGCTGCTCAATCTGATCGAACAGGTCTCTGCCTGGCGGGTCGAGTCGCCGCTCGGGCGCGAGGCGTTGGCGACCCGGCTGATGCGGCGGGCGGCGAAATACGACAAATCCGGCGAAGAGCATTACAACCTGATTTCGGCGCTGCACAAATCCGTGCGCGGCTCGGATCCCGATGCGGCGCTTTACTGGTATGCGCGCATGCTGGAGGGCGGCGAGGATCCGCGTTTTCTGGCCCGGCGGCTGACCCGGATGGCGGTCGAGGATATCGCGCTGGCGGACCCGCAGGCGCAGGCCGTCTGTCTGCAAGCCTGGGAGACCTACGAACGGCTCGGTAGCCCGGAAGGGGAGCTGGCGCTGGCGCAGGCGGTGATCTATCTGGCACTCGCGCCAAAGACCAACGCGGGCTACATGGCCTACAAGGCCGCCCGACGGTTGGCCAAGGAAACGGGCAGCACGCCGCCACCGAAACATATCATGAATGCCCCGACTAAGCTGATGACCGAACAGGGCTATGGCGCGGGCTACCAGTATGATCATGATGCCGAGGATGGCTTTTCCGGGCAGAACTATTTCCCCGAAGGCGTCAAACGCCCGGTTCTCTATCAGCCCGTCGAGCGCGGGTTTGAACGGGAATTGAAACGGCGGACCGAGTTCTTTGCCAAGCTGCGGCTACAGCGGAACAGTTGACCGGGTGACGGGCGGATCAGGTCAGGCGGTGACCTCGACCCAGGTGCCCATGCCCGCCGCGTGATGCGATAGCATATGGCAATGCAGCAGCCATTTGCCGGGGTTGTGGGCGTTGAATGCGACGGTCCGCGTCTCCCCGCGCATCATCAGCAGCGTATCGCGCAGGGGACCAAGCCCGCCGCCCGGCAGGACTTCGGCAAAATGCATGCCGTGCAGATGCATCGCATGGGGAAAGGCGGTGTCGTTGACCATGGTGAGTTTGACCGTCTCGCCAATGGACGCGCGCACAAGCGGGGCGTTCGGTCGGCCGACCACGCCATTCAGCGCCCAGAATTGACCCGCCTGCGCTAGCGAGCGCATGCCTTGCGTCTCTCCCTGCCACTCAGCGGCCCGCATGCCGCCCATGGCGCCGCCCTCCATGCGCAGGGTCGCACTGCGCGCATTGCCGAGGGTGATCGCATGGTCCGGGTTGGGTGGGAGCGGTGCGGGCATGTTGCGGGTGCTCTTGGTTCCGGCTGAGACCGGAAAGCTCGCCTGCGCGTAACCGCCATCGCGTTCGAACTGCACCAGAAAGGCATCCTCGCCCGCGTCGGCCGTCACATCGACGATCAGGTCGATCCGCTGTGCGGGTGCCAGCAGCAGTTGGTCGGGGATCTCTTCCGGCGCCGTCAGAGGCATGCCATCATAGGCCATGATCCAACCTGTCAGCCCCTGCAGCCCAAGGGCAAAGATCCGGGCATTGGCGCTGTTGATCAGCCGCAGGCGCAGCCGGTCGCCCTGCTGCACGGGGTAGCGCGCCTCGATCTGTCCGTTGGTCAGCATCACATTGCCCATGCGCCCGGCGTGGGACATGTCGTGGGGGTGATCGAACACCGGGTCGACCGCGGCATCCTGCATGAGGCGGATGTCATCCAGCATTAGAACAAGATCCTGATCCACATCGGGGGCGTCGTGTTCGGCCACGATCAGTGGGCCCTGAATGCCGCGCTCCACCTGTTCGACCGACTGGGCGTGGGAATGGTACCAATAGGTCCCGGCATCCGGCAGGGCGAAATCATAGGTGAACTCTGCGCCCGGCGCGATGGGGGCCTGCGTCAGTCCCGGCACGCCGTCCATGGCGTTTTCGATGCGGATGCCGTGCCAGTGCATCGAGGTTTCTTGCGGCAGCCCGTTGTTGACCTGAACCTTCAGCCGGTCCCCTTGCCGGGCCTGCAGGGTCGGTCCCGGCATGCTGCTGTTCACCCCCCAAAGATCTGTCTTGCCGTATTGCGCGGGCGCGATCTGTTGCTGCAGGGGCGCCAGCGCAAGCTGAACCGGCGTCGCGGCCCAGCCACTGCGGGGCAAAAGCGGCAGCGCGGCAAGGCTGGCGAGAAAGGAACGGCGAGATGGCATCAGGGTCTCCTCCCAGTGGATGGCTGACAAACTAAGGGGGCCTGCAGGTCTGACAAGACATCCACCCACTGGAAGGTTGGCATGAATTTTGCGTTTGGCCGCCTTGCGCGTTGAAAACTTGACATCCGTGGCCCGCCGCGCGACAGACCGCGCATGTATCTCACCGTTCTATATGTCGCCCTCGGCGGCGCCCTTGGGGCCGCCTGCCGCTATCTGACCGGGCTTGGCGTGGTCCGACTGTTCGGCCATGGCGATTTTCCCTTGGCGATCATCACCGTCAACGTGATCGGTTCCTTCATCATGGGGGTCTTTGCTGTCACCGCCGCACACAAGGGGCTGACCCATCTCAGCCCCTTTGTGATGACTGGCATGCTGGGTGGCTTCACGACCTTCTCGGCCTTCTCGCTTGAGACGGCGAATATGATCGAACGGGGTGCAATGGGGCAGGCGGCTCTCTATATTGTGCTGTCTGTGGGACTGTCTGTTGGCGGTCTGTTTTTGGGCCTGATGGCCGCCAGAGGAGTTTTCGCATGAGCGGCGTTCAGACAATCACCGTCACCGAAGAGGATGCGGACCAGCGCGTGGACCGCTGGCTGCGGCGCCTTTTTCCGCATGTCAGCCAGGGCCGCATCGAGAAGATGTGCCGCAAGGGTGAGCTTCGCATTGACGGTGGCCGGGTCAAGGCCAGCACCCGTGTTGAGGCCGGGCAGTCCGTGCGCGTGCCGCCGCTGCCGTCGGCTGATCACCAGCCGATCACGCCGGAAAAGCGGCGGATTTCGGATGCTGACGCAAAGATGATCCAGTCCTGTGTGATCTACAAAGACGACGATGTCATCGTGCTGAACAAGCCCCACGGGCTGGCAGTGCAGGGCGGCAGTGGCACCACCAAACACGTGGATGGCCTGTCCGAGGCTCTGCGCTTTGGCTATGATGAAAAGCCCCGACTGGTGCACCGGCTGGACAAGGATACCTCGGGTGTACTGGTTCTGGCGCGAACGCGGGCAGCCGCGCAGGCGCTGACCGCCGCCTTCCGCCATCGCAACACGCGCAAGATCTACTGGGCGCTGGTTGCCGGCGTTCCGACGCCGTACCTGGGCGAAATCAAGGCTGGTCTTGTAAAGGCGGGCGGCCATGGTCGCAGCGGCGAAGGCGAAAAAATGATTGCGGTGCACCCTTCCGAGATCGACAGCACGCCAGGCGCCAAGCGGGCGCATACCTTTTATGCCACGCTCTACCGGGTGGCGGGGCGCGCGTCCTGGGTGGCGATGGAGCCGGTCACCGGCCGCACCCATCAGCTGCGCGCGCATATGGCCGAGATCGGCCATCCGATTGTCGGCGATGGCAAATACGGCGGCTCGGGTCAGGAAAACCTGGGCGACGGTTGGGGCGCACAACTGGGCGGTATCATCAGCAAGAAGCTGCATTTGCATTGCCGCCGGATGGCGTTTGAGCATCCGGTGACGAAAAAGCAGATCTCGGTCACCGCGCCGTTGCCCGAGCATATGAAAGACAGCTGGGATACCTTTGGCTGGACCGAGGATCTGGCGGCGGAGGATCCGTTCGAGGGCCTCCTATGAGTGCCCCGCTGCGGCTGGTACTGTTCGATGTGGATGGCACCCTTGCCGACAGTCAGGCGGCCATCACTGGCGCGATGAGCGCGGCCTTTGCGACGGTGGATCTGCCCGCACCTTCGCGCGATGCGGTCCTGTCGATTGTCGGGCTGTCGCTGCCGCAGGCCATGGCGCAGCTGGCGCCCGAGGCTGGCGCGACGGCGCAGGCTGCTTTGGTGGACGGTTACAAGCAGGCTTACATGTCGGCGCGCCAGGCTGCAGGGGCGGGGCACTCGCCGCTGTTTCCGGGCGCACGGGAGGCTTTGGACGCCCTGCACGCGGTGCCCGAATACCTGTTGGGTGTCGCGACCGGGAAATCACAGCGGGGCCTCGATGCGCTGATCGCGGCGCATGATCTGGACTGTTTCGTGACCCGGCAGGTGGCCGATCACCACCCGTCCAAACCGCATCCCTCGATGGTGCTGACGGCGCTTGCTGAAACCGGAGTGGACGCGCGCCATGCGGTGATGATCGGCGATACCAGCTTTGATATGGATATGGGCCGCGCGGCCGGGGTCACCACCATCGCGGTGGACTGGGGCTATCACCCGTCAGAGCGGCTGCAGGCAGACCATATGATCGGCAGTTTTACCGAGTTGGAACCGCTGCTAGAGAAGATCTGGAAGGCATAAGACAATGAGCGAATGGGCACCGAAACGATTCTGGAAAGCCACGGCAGTCGCCGAGACGGATGACGGCTATACCGTTGAACTGGACGGGCGCCGGGTCAAAACCCCGGCAAAGGCTCTGCTTGAAGTCCCCTCGCAGCAGATGGCCGAAGCCATCGCAGCGGAGTGGGACGCGCAGACCGAATCGGTCAATCCCGCCACCATGCCTTTTACCCGCTCGGCCAATGCTGCCATCGACAAGGTGACCCATCAGCACGCCGAAGTGGCCGATATGCTGGCTGAATATGGCGATTCCGATTTGCTGTGCTACCGGGCCGATAGCCCGAAGGAACTGGTCGCCCGTCAGGCCGAGGAATGGGATCCGGCGCTCGACTGGGCGCATGAGGCGCTGGGCGCACGCTTGCATCCGCGCAGCGGTGTTCTTCATCAGCCGCAGGATGCGGCCACTATTGCTGACCTGCGCGCCCGGGTGCATGGGATGACCCCATTTCAGCTCGCTGGGTTTCACGATCTCGTGGGGATGTCGGGGTCTCTGATCCTGGGATTTGCCGCGGCTATGGACTGGCGCGACGCCGAGGAGATCTGGCAGTTGTCCCGGCTGGATGAACGCTGGCAGGAAGAGCAGTGGGGCGTCGATGAAGAGGCGCAAACCACAGCAGAGCTGAAGCGTGATTCTTTTTTGCACGCTAAACGGTTCTACGATTTCTCGGGTTGAGACAGCCGCCGGGATAGGACGTGAGACAGGAAATATCACAGCGGGACGGTTGAGCGAAAAATTTTAACAATCGCCCCCCTGTTCGCTATGCGTCCATCGAATTTGGTGATCCAACCCTTGACGTTTGTTTATGAATCCGCCCAAACTTCCCTGTGATTTAGGTGTTTTCCCTAGATCCCGTCGTTCCGGTATGGCTAACGGCGGAAAAAAACCACCAGTACAGGTGGAACATCAGGAAGAGGTAAAAATGAACAAATCCGTATTTTTGGGCGCGCTGACCGTGGCCGGGATTGCAGCTGGTGCAGCTGCTGCCGGTACGCTGGACGATGTGAAAGCCCGCGGCAAACTGAACTGCGGCGTCACCACCGGTCTGGTCGGTTTTGCTGCTCCGAATGCGAATGGGGAATGGGAAGGTTTTGACGTCGCCGTCTGCCGCGCTGTTGCTGCGGCCACTCTGGGCGACTCGACCGCTGTTGAATTCGTGCCGACCACCGGCAAAACCCGCTTCACGGCTCTGGCCTCGGGTGAAATCGACATGCTGGCGCGTAACACCACCTGGACCTTTTCGCGCGACGTCGATCTGAAGTTCGAATTCACCGGCGTGAACTACTACGACGGCCAAGGCTTCATGGTTCCCAAGGACCTGGGTGTTTCCTCGGCGAAGGAACTTGACGGCGCAACCGTCTGCATCCAGACCGGTACCACCACCGAGCTGAACCTGGCGGACTTCTTCCGCTCGAACAACATCAGCTACGAGCCGGTTCCGATCGAAACCAACGCCGAAGCACAGCAGCAGTATCTGGCTGGCGCCTGTGACGTTTACACCACCGACGCATCCGGCCTGGCCGCGACCCGCGCAACCTTTGACGATCCGGCAGGCCACGTGCTGCTGCCCGAGATCATCTCCAAAGAGCCGCTCGGTCCGCTTGTCCGCCACGGCGACAACGAATGGGGCGACGTGGTCCGCTGGACCCTCAACGCTCTGATCACCGCCGAAGAGCTGGGCGTGACCTCGGCCAACCTGGCTGAGATGTCCGCAGGCACCAACAACCCCGAAATCAACCGTCTGCTGGGCACCGAAGGTACCCTGGGCGAGATGCTGGGTCTGTCGGCTGACTGGGCCAAAAACGCAATCGCCGCTGGCGGTAACTATGGCGAAATCTTCGCCAAGAACATCGGTGAGGACACCCCGATCGGTCTGGCCCGTGGTCTGAACGCACAGTGGACCGAAGGTGGTCTGCTGTACTCGCCGCCGTTCCGGTAAGCACAAAACGAAGAGGGCGCAGGATATCCTGCGCCCTTTTCCTATCTGAAAAAAATGAGCTTCGGATTTCTGCGGAGCAGGGGAAAACCCTGCCGGGACACAGATCTGTAGCCTCGGGGATCTCTTTACATGTCAACTCTCTCTGACCCTCCACAGGACGGGTTCCGGCTGTCTATGTTGATCAACGATACCCGCTATCGTTCATTGACCTTTCAGGCGATTGCCGCGCTCCTGCTTGCACTTTCGATCTGGTATCTGGGGAATAACCTGATCCAGAACCTGCGCGCCGCGGGCCTCAACATCTCTTATGACTTTCTGGGCAATCCCGCCGGCTATGATATCAACCAGCGGCTTGTCGAATATGACAACCAGGACAGCCACGGGCGTGCCGCCCTTGTGGGCGTTCTGAATACGCTTCTGGTTGCTTTCCTTGCCTGCGTTACGGCGACGATTTTCGGCGTGATCGCCGGCGTTCTGCGCCTGTCCAACAACTGGCTCGTCTCCAAGCTGATGGCGGTCTACGTCGAGATCTTCCGCAACATTCCGGTTCTGATCTGGATCATCATCATCTTTACGATCATGACCGCCGTATTGCCGGGACCGCGGGCCTTCCGCGGTGACAATCCGGATTCGACGATGCTGCTGGATCTCTTCGCCTTCACCAACCGGGGTGTCTACATTCCGATGCCGTGGTTCGAGAGCGGTCTGTTTGCTTCCACCGCCCTCAATTGGGTTCTGGTGCTGGCGGTTCTGATCGGCTCGCTGTTCGTCACCCGCCGGATCGAGACCTGGGCGACCGCGAAACAGGAGGCCACCGGCGTGCGCCCCAAGACGCTGCTGATGGTGCTGGGCGTCTGGCTGGTGCCATTCATCCTGCTGATGCTCATCATGGGGCTGACCTGGGAAGTTCCCGCACTCAAAGGGTTCAACTTCCAGGGCGGTATCAAGATCGGCGGTCCGCTGATCGCACTGTGGTTCGCACTTTCGATCTACACCGGTGCCTTTATTGCAGAGAACGTGCGGGCAGGGATCCAGGCGATCTCCAAGGGCCAGACCGAAGCGGCGGCCGCGCTGGGACTGCGGCCCGGACGCATCATGAACCTGGTGATTCTGCCTCAGGCGCTGCGGGTGATCATTCCGCCGCTGATTTCGCAGTATCTCAACATCACCAAGAACTCCTCGCTGGCGATCGCCGTGGGCTATGCGGATATCACCGCGACCCTGGGCGGCATTACCCTCAACCAGACCGGACGCGCAATCGAATGCGTGCTCCTGTTGATGCTGTTCTATCTCACGGCATCGCTGGTCATCTCGATGGTGATGAACATCTACAACGCCTCCGTGAAGCTGAAGGAGCGCTAAGCCATGAGTGACAAGACAACCCATCAGATTGCCTTTGTCGCCGAAGGCACCATTCCGCCCTCACCGCCGCCTGCCAGTCAGGCTGGCGTGGTCAGGTGGCTGCGGGAAAATCTGTTCTCCAGCATTCCCAACGGGATCCTGACCCTTGTGGCGCTGACCCTGATCTACATGATCCTGCAGAACACCGTGCCCTGGCTGGTGAATGGCGTGTGGACGACCAACTCGCTGAATGAGTGCCGCGAGGTTCTGGATGGCAAGGTCGGGGCCTGTTTCTCGGTTCTGACCGAACGCTGGCACCAGCTTCTTTACGGGTTCAAATACCCGGCGGAGTTCTACTGGCGCCCGAACCTCGCGCTGGTTCTGCTGCTGGTGGCGATTGCGCCAGTGCTGTTCTTCGATCTGCCCCGCAAGATGCTGATCTTCACCGCGCTCTATCCCTTTATTGCCTTCTGGCTGATCTGGGGTGGCACAATCATGGCGCCGATCCTGGCCCTTCTGGGGTTCATCGTTGGCGGCGTGGTGTTCCAGATCTATGGACGGGGTTCCTTCGCCGCGGGCTTCTTTGGTGGCATTGCTGCAGCCCTGATCATTTGGTGGCTGGGCAGCTTGCTGATCCCCGAAGGGGCGTCGGACAATGCGATGCTGCCAGCGGTGCCTTCGCGTGATCTGGGGGGCTTCATGCTGAACCTGATGCTGGGTGTGACCTGCGTGTCGCTGTCCCTGCCGCTGGGCATTGCCCTGGCGCTGGGCCGTCAGTCTGACATGCCGCTGATCAAATGGATCTGCGTGGTCTTCATTGAGTTCGTGCGCGGTGTGCCGCTGATCACGCTGCTGTTCGTGGCGTCGGTGATGCTGGCCTATTTCTTCCCGCCTGATGCCACCGTGGACCTGTTCCTGCGTGTGGTCATCATGATCACCATGTTCTCCGCGGCCTATATCGCCGAGGTGATCCGTGGTGGTCTCGCGGCCCTGCCCAAGGGGCAGTATGAGGCGGCGGATTCGCTGGGGCTCGATTACCCGCAGGCAATGCGTCTGATCATCCTGCCGCAGGCGCTCAAGATCTCGATCCCGGGCATCGTCAACGTGGCCGTGGGCCTGTTCAAGGATACCACGCTGGTGTCGGTCATCTCGATGTTCGACCTAGTGGGTATGATCCGCGGACCGATCCTCGCTTCGACCGAATGGAATGGCGTCTACTGGGAGCTTCTGGGCTTCGCTGCCGCTCTGTTCTTTGTCGTCTGCTACGGCATCTCACAATACTCGCAATGGCTGGAACGCCGCCTTGCGACCGATCACCGATAAGGAGGCCAAGACATGACTGGCACTTCACAAATGCAGGTATCCGACAAAGTCGCGATCACCATTGACGGAATGAACAAGTGGTACGGGTCCTTTCACGTGCTGCGCGATATCAACCTGACGGTCTATGAAGGCGAACGGATCGTGATTTGCGGCCCGTCCGGCTCTGGTAAATCGACACTGATCCGCTGCATCAACGCGCTGGAAGAGCACCAGCAGGGGTCGATCACCGTGGATGGCACGCTGCTGTCGTCGGATCTGAAGAACATCGACAAGATCCGGTCCGAGGTTGGCATGTGCTTTCAGCACTTCAACCTGTTCCCGCATCTGACCATTCTGGAAAACTGCACGCTGGCGCCGATCTGGGTTCGTAAGACGCCCAAGAAGGAAGCCGAAGAGCGGGCGATGCATTTCCTTGAAAAGGTCAAGATCCCCGATCAGGCCAACAAGTTCCCGGGCCAGCTGTCCGGTGGTCAGCAGCAGCGTGTGGCGATCGCGCGCTCGCTTTGCATGATGCCGCGCATCATGCTGTTCGATGAGCCGACCTCGGCGCTTGACCCCGAGATGATCAAAGAGGTGCTCGACACCATGATCGAACTGGCGGAAGAGGGCATGACCATGCTTTGCGTGACCCACGAGATGGGGTTTGCCCGTCAGGTGGCGAACCGGGTTATCTTTATGGATGCGGGTCAGATCGTTGAGCAGAATGAGCCGGAGGCCTTCTTCAACAACCCGCAAAGCGAACGTACCCAGCTCTTCCTGAGCCAGATCCTGGGTCACTGATCTTCCCGATCATTGCGCCAATAAGAAACCCGCCGGATATTCCGGCGGGTTTTTCTTATTGTGGGGGCTCAGGCGCCCAGAAGTTCGCGTGGCACGATGAAATCCACCACCTTGCCGCTGCCCCAGGTCAGATCGCTCCAGCGGTCGATGTCAAAGCGGGCGATCAGCGTGGCGCCGGTGGGGTAGTCGTCAAATCGCGAATGGTCTGGCGGATGGCTTACGATGGCATGGGCAAATGCGGCAATGCCCGGGTTGTGGCACAGGATCATGGTTCGCGGATGTTCGGCCTGTTTCAGAACCTCAAAGATGATCTCCGGGCTGGCGTGGAACAGCCGCTCGGTAAAAACAGCCGGGGCGAAGAGATCCATCAACTGATAGGTTTCCCGCGTGCGCTGCGAAGAGGAAGAAAGCACCTGTCCCGGCAACTGATCGATGTCCCGCAGCCAGTCGCCCAATGCCTTGGCCGAGGCGCGGCCCCGTTTGTTCAGCGGGCGGGCATGGTCGCTGGGGGCGCTGGTGTCCCAGGCGGATTTGGCGTGGCGGGTCAGAATAAGTGTGCAGGTCATGTCTTGTGAAAATAGCTCATGTGATGGGCCGATTGCACCGGGTCGCGACTGGCCCCGTGGCTGAGGGGGCAGGCAAGCCGGGCAAGGCAGCCGTTTTCAAGGCAAGGAGCGCCCTCCGGGGTGTCCAGATGGCTGTGGCAGGCGGTAACACCGTAGGGGCCACCCGCCACCAACGCCTGCACCGGACAGGTGCTGAGGCAGGGTCTGGCCACGCAGCTGTCGCAGGGGGACTGCGCCAGAGGAGGCGGTGGTAGATCGATCTCCTGCTGCAAGTGAAGCGCTCCCCGGTACGAGATCATCATGCCAACCGTATCATGGACCAGCATGTGCGACGGGGATGTGAAAACCCGCCCCGAGGCCAGCGCCCAGTTGATGAAGGGCGTATAGGGCGGCCCGCCAAAGGGGTAGTGGGCGGTGGCTCCGGTATCTGTCGCCAAGGCGTCGATGATCCGCTCAGACCAGCGGTCCAGCGGATCGTCCGCAGCATCTCTGAACTCCGGCGCGCCGGTGATGCGGGTCCAGCATTCCGCCCCCAGAAGGCCTAGGAGGACCAGCGTACCGCCCTTCAGGTCCTGAACTGGGCTATGGCGCGGGTGTAGGGCGCCAAGCACAGCAAGGTCGCGGTGTTTGGCGGCGCGCTCGATCTCCTGATAGCTGGGTGCGGATGTCATAGGCTTCCCTGGGTGATGGTAGCCAAATGTAGCCTCTGGACCCGTGATCCCAAAGAAAAACCGCCCGGGGGAGGGGCGGTTTCAATACTGTCTTGATGTCACCCGTGCGGGTTAGGCCCGGATCATCGACCCGGCGCCATGATCGGTGAACAGCTCCAGCAGCACCGCATTCGGCACCCGTCCATCGACGATGGTGCAGGCCCGGACACCGTTTCGGACCGCTGACAGGGCGGTTTCCGTCTTCGGGATCATGCCGCCTGCGATGACGCCTGCCTTTGTCATTTCCTCGACATCAGCGGCCTTCAGCTCGGTAACCACTTCGCCGCTGGCGTTTTTCACGCCGGACACATCCGTCAGCAGCAGCAGGCGATCAGCGTTGAGGGATTCGGCAATCGCCCCGGCGGCGGTGTCGCCGTTGATGTTGAACGTCTCGCCGTTGCGGCCCGCTCCGATCGGAGCGATGACAGGAATGATGTCATTCTCGAACAGGTGGTGCAGCACCGCCGGATTCATTTCTACCGGTGTGCCGACGAATCCCAGATCCGGGTTGGTCTCTTCGCAGGTGATCAGATCCGCATCCTTGCCTGACAGGCCAACACCCATACCGCCCTGTGCATTGATCGCCTGCACGATGCGTTTGTTGACCAGACCGGACAGGACCATTTCGACCACTTCCATCGTGGCCTTGTCGGTGACCCGCTTGCCGTTGACGAACTCGGACTTGATCTGAAGCTTGTCCAGCATTGCGTTGATCATTGGACCGCCGCCATGCACGATGACCGGGTTCACTCCGACCTGTCGCATCAGCACGATATCGCGGGCAAAGGTTTCCATGGCCTCGTCGCTGCCCATGGCGTGTCCGCCGAGCTTGATCACGACGATGGCACCGTCATAGCGCTGCATATAGGGCAGGGCGCTCGACAGTGTCTCGGCGGTTGCAATCCAATCGCGGTTCATATCTTGCTTCTTCATGGCTGGGTCCCTCTGGCAAGTGGTGTTACGCGGTTCTGCGCCCTGTGCCAAGTGCGCCGTTGCAGCGCGGTGCGGGAATGATAGGGTCAGGCCGTAGAGCCCTCAGACCGGAACCCACCCAATGAGCCAGAAGACCCTTTTGCTGACCGGAGCCAGCCGCGGCATTGGCCATGCCACCGTGCGGCATTTCAATGCCGAAGGCTGGCGGGTGATCACCTGTTCCCGCCACCCGTTTCCGCAGGAATGCCCCTGGGGCGGCGGAGAAGAGAATCACGTGCAACTGGACCTGTCGGACCCCTCGGACACCATTAATGCGGTTGGGGTCATTCAGGAGCGTCTGAACGGGCGGCTGGATGCACTGGTCAATAATGCGGGGATTTCCCCCAAAGGGCCGGATGGCGAACGGCTGAACACGCTCGACACTGATCTGATGACATGGGGCAAGGTGTTCCACGTCAATTTCTTTGCCTCGGTGGTGCTGGCGCGGGGGTTGAAGGATGAACTGGCAGCCGCCAAGGGCTCCGTGGTCAACGTGACCTCAATCGCGGGCAGCCGGGTGCATCCCTTCGCTGGGGCGGCCTATGCCACGTCAAAGGCAGCCTTGGCAGCACTGACGCGGGAGATGGCGCATGACTTCGGCCCGCTCGGCGTGCGGGTCAATGCCATCGCGCCGGGAGAGGTGGAAACGGCAATCCTGTCACCGGGGACCGAACATATCGTGGAAAAACTGCCGATGCAGCGTCTGGGCCAGCCCGAGGAAGTCGCCTCTGCGATCTACTTCCTCTGCTCTGAAGGCAGCTCATATATCTCCGGGGCGGAGATCGAAGTGAACGGCGCCCAGCACGTCTGACGGGCGCCGAGCGGCTTAGTCGATGCCGGAGATGATCGAGCGCAGCGTGGCGATTCCCTCGCCCTTTTCCGAAGAGGTCATCACGATTTCAGGATAGGCCGCCGGGTGTTTGGACAGGGCACCACGCACCTGTTCCATCACCTTGTCCAGATCCTTCGCCTTGACCTTGTCGGCCTTGGTCATCACGCATTGGAAGGTGACCGCAGCACTGTCCAGCAGCGCCATGATCTCGTCGTCGACCTTCTTGATGCCGTGGCGGCTGTCGATCAGCACAAAGGCGCGGCGCAGGGTTTGACGCCCGCTGAGATAGCGTTTCAGCAGTTTCTGCCATTTTTCGACCACCGCCAGCGGTGCATTGGCATAGCCATAGCCCGGCAGGTCGACGAGGTAGAGATCGGGACCTTGGGTGAAATAGTTGATCTCTTGCGTGCGGCCTGGGGTGTTAGAGGCTCGCGCCAGCCCCTTGGTGCCGGTCAGCGCATTGATCAGGCTGGATTTGCCTACGTTGGAGCGGCCGGCAAAGCAGACCTCGACCCGGTCGGCTTCGGGCAGGCCCGACATGGCGACCACGCCTTTCAGGAATTCGGACTGGCCAGCAAAGAGTTTGCGGCCCTTTTCGGCGGTTGCCTCGTCGGGCGCTTCGGCCAGGGAAAATTGCATTTGCATCAGAGCACCTTTACCAGATCGCCAAGGCGGATAATTCCGCCGCGCACGACCTCTGCATAGACTGAAAAATCCTGATGGCCAAAGGCACTGTTCAGGGTCTTCAGCGTTTCGGCATCGCGTTCGCCGGTGGCCGGGTTGGCGGTTGTCGCCATGCAGCGGCGGGTGCGTTCGCGCACCGCAAAGACCGCTTCCCCGATCTGCACCTCACGGCCGAGCCATTCGTTTTCCACCCAGGGCGTGCCCAGATCGAACCAGATGTTGCCACGCCAGCGTTGTGGCGACAGCTCATGACCGATCGCCGCCTCGACCGCGCGGTGCGAGGCAAGGTTGCACAGCGACACCGAGGGGAAATCGGTGTCTGTCATGCCACGCCCCGGCACCCGAACGATATGCGCCGAGGCGGCGCGCTCTGCGGGCATCAGCGGGGCCACCCAATCAAGAAACCGGGGCAGGTCCTCTGCGGCGTCGGGGTCGAAGGTCAGTTCGCCCCGGCTGGGATGGCGCAGCGTGACGTGGCCGGTGGCCTCGTCGTAGCTGGCATCAATCGCCATCAGTTGCGGCGCCTTGGCGCCACGGCTGAAATTGGAACAGGGCACCCATGCGCTGCCATCGGCGGTAGAGGCCTCATGCGCCACCGCCCAAACACGATCGCCGGGCATGGTCTGCCCGGCGGTCAGTGTTACCGTTTCCAGCGCTTCCCGGCCGTGTGATTTGACCGGGTGGCGCCAGATCTCTGTAACGGTGTCTGTCATTTGTCTTCCGTCTTGGGTGCGCGTTTCATGCTGGATTTGATATTGCCAAACACGTCCGGTTTATACCCGTGGCTGCGCATGATCAGATACTGCTGCGTAAAGGTGATGGTGTTGTTCGCAATCCAGTAAACCACCAGACCCGAAGCAAAACCGCCAAGCATGAACATGAACACCCAAGGCATCCAGGCAAAGATCATCTTTTGCGTCGGATCGGTGGGCGCCGGATTCAGTTTCTGCTGCAGCCACATGGACACACCCAGAAGGATGGGCAGGATCCCGATGAACACGGTGGCAAAGATGGTTCCGGGCTCGGGGCCAGAGAACGGCAGCAGGCCGAAGAGGTTCATCAACGAGGTCGGATCGGGCGCGCTGAGGTCCTGGAAGGGACCAAAAAAGGCCGCGTGCCGCAGTTCCAGCGTGACGAAGATCACCTTGTAGAGCGAGAAGAAGATCGGGATCTGGATCAGGATCGGCAGGCAGCCCGCAGCGGGGTTCACCTTTTCCTTCTTGTAGAGCTCCATCATTTCTTTCTGGAGCTTCTGACGGTCGTCGCCTGCGCGCTCTTTCAGCTTTTCCATCTGCGGCTGAAGTTCCTTCATCTTCGCCATCGACGCATAGGATTTATATGCCAGCGGGAAGACCAGGATCTTGATGAAGATGGTGAGGCCGATAATGGACCAGCCCATGTTGCCGATCATCGCGTGCAGCCAGTGCAGGACGGCAAAGATCGGTTTGGTCAGGAAGAAGAACCAGCCCCAGTCGATGCTGTCGAGGAAGCCTTCGATGCCGTCTTTTTGGTAGCCACGGATGGTCGCCCATTCCTTGGCGCCGGAAAACAGCATGGTGGTGACTTCGCTGCTTTCGCCATCGGCGAGGGTCGCGGTCGGCAGCACGACGTCGGTCTGGTAGATCTCGCGCCGCTCGTCGTATTTCGCGATCGAGCGGAAGCCCTGACCGGGTTCGGGAATCAGCGTGGACATCCAGTAGTGGTCGGTGAAGCCGAGCCAGCCGTTGGATTCGACCTGCTTGACCTCGGCGCGCGATCCATCACGCGGATCGGGGTCGAAATCGGCCATGTCGCCATAGTCGATTTCCGCCAGCTCTCCGTCGGCCATGCCGACGACGCCTTCGTGCAGGATGAAGAAGTTTTTCAGATTCGCAGGTTCGCCGTGACGCGCCAGGGTGCCATAAGGGGCCAGGGCCACGGTGGCGCCGGTGGCGTTCTGAACCGATTGGGTGACCGAGAACAGATAATCCTCATCCACTGCGACGGTACGGGTAAAGGTCAGGCCCTTGCCGTTGTCCCAGGTCAGGGTCACCGGGCTGTCCGGTGTCAGAACCTGGCCTTCGTCCGCAGACCAGACGGTATTGGCGCCCGGAACATCGTCAAAGCCAAGCCCGGTGCCCGGTGCCCAGCCATAAAGCGCGTAAAAGGCATTGTCCTCGCCCACCGGGGACAGGACCCGCACGATGTCGGAGTCCTCTGCCAGCTCGACGTGGTAGTCTTTCAGCGCCAAATCATCGATCCGCCCACCCTGAAGCGAGATACTGCCCGCCAGGCGCGGGGTATCGATGGTCAGGCGCGGAGCGTCGGGGGCCTGGGCCTCTTCGCTGGGCTGGGTGCTGACTGCGGTATCGGGCTGGGCTGCGCCGGGCGCAGCTGCCGTGTCTCCCGCAGGAGCCGTTTCATTCGCCACGGTTTCCGGAGCAGGCTCCGGTTCCGGCGGCGGGAAAAAGCTGTACCACCCAAGGATCACCAGGAAACTGAGTGCTGTTGCGAGAATGAGATTCTTGTTCTGATCGTCCATTGGGGACCGCCACCTCGTGCATGGAATGACAGGGTGTGGTTCAACAGAGGTGGACCCCAAAGGTCAAGCGGAATCCGGGAAAACAGGGGCGGCATTCCGCCCCCGGCGCCGGGAAATCCAAAAAATCAGGGGTTTTGCCGTCCAATGGCCGGTGCGTCCTGCAGTTTGGACTGATGCGCGGTGATCCAGTCCAGAGTCTGGTCAAAGGGCATCGGGCGGCCGATGCCAAAGCCCTGAACATGGTCACAGCCCAGTTGCGACAGCAGCGCGTGCTCGCCCACGGTTTCAACGCCTTCGGCCAGGGTTTCCAGGTCCAGACGTTCGGCCATGGTCAGGATCGCAGCAATCAGTTTCTGCTGCTCCGGATCGCGGTCCGATTTCATCACGAAAGAGCGGTCGATCTTGATCCGGGAGATATTGAAGCGCCGCACCGCCGAGATCGAGGCATGGCCGGTACCGAAATCATCCAGCTCAATCCGGCAGCCCATGGCGCTCAGCGCTGCGATATTACGGGTCACCACATCGTCGGGCTGGTCCGTCATGACGGTTTCCAGAATTTCGACCGACAGGCGGTCCGACGACAGGCCAAAGCGTTCCAGTTCCCAGCGGATATTGTCGGCAAGGCCGGGGTTGCGCAGCTCCTGGGTGGCAAAGTTCACCCCGACAGAGGGAACCTCCACACCAGCCGCGTCCCATGCCTTGATGGCGGTGAGAGAGTGGAACAGCATGACCTGGCTCAGCCGCTCCATCAGCCCGGCTTCTTCCAGCGCGGGCAGGAAAGTATGCGGCGGGATCAGGCCGCGGACCGGATGCATCCAGCGGGCCAGCGCCTCAAACCCGGACACTCGTCCGGTATCCGTTGAGATCTGGGGCTGGAACCAGGGCATGATCTGACCGGTTTCCAGCGCCTCGGCAACTTCGTCGCGCAGATTACAGCGCGCTTTGGTGCGGTGATAGATATCTGCGGAATAGACCCGGATGCCCGAGGGGCCATTTTGCTGCGCCTCGGCCAGCGCGGTGGCGGCGGCAGCGACCCAGTCGGAAGGTTTGGTGCCCGGCGCACGGCTGCGCAGGCAGAACCCGATGGAGCAGGAGATATAAACCGATGTGCC
Organism: Phaeobacter sp. SYSU ZJ3003; assembly: GCF_041300735.1. Classification (NCBI taxonomy): domain Bacteria; kingdom Pseudomonadati; phylum Pseudomonadota; class Alphaproteobacteria; order Rhodobacterales; family Roseobacteraceae; genus Phaeobacter; species Phaeobacter sp. SYSU ZJ3003. Next base: position 26,629 of record NZ_PXNU01000048.1, read on the forward strand.
ATCAAGCGAGATCGGTTCTTCGACCGAGGCCTGCATGCGGCCGGACAGCTGCACGCAGGATTCCAGGTCCAGCTGCAACACGGGTGTCAGGCAGATGCCGAATTTGCTGTCGCCGATCCGTGCCACGATATCCTTATTTCGCAGGGTGCTGGCGATGCGGTCGCCGCAACGCTGCATGATCTGATCGCCGGCTTCCTGACCGTAGCGATCCACCACGTTTTTGTAATCGTCGATTTCGATGATGTAGATCACCGAGCGCAGCCCGGTATCAGAGGTGTCCTCGAACACGTCGCGCACACCCAGTTCGAACCCTTCGCGCAGCATCATGCCGGTGATGCTATCCCGGGGTGTGCCGCGATTACGTGAGCGGTCAAAGCCGCCAAGGGCTGCGAAGAGAATGGGAAGGCCGAGGGCCACCCAAAGCAGCGCAGCCTCGCCGCCAATCCAGAAGGTCGCCAGTGTCAGGGCAGGCAGAAACGCCAAGACAGGAGGCGTGAACAACGCAGGAGCGATCTTTCTCCGGATGTGCGTCAGCAGACCTGAATTGAGTTTTGGCATGAGCGGACCTTTCACCTTCTGCACAGGGGTGCATGCAAAGACTATGATCCGCTTCTAACTGCGGAGTTAACGCAATACGGGAATCTTGTCCAAATCTTCTGTTTCTGATGGGTTTTTCACGCTCAACCCTACAAAATCGAACAGTTTCGGGTCAAGAAGATGCGAAGGACGTGCATTCATCAGGGCCCGGAACATAACCTGGCGGCGCCCGGGGCTGTTTGATTCCCACTGATCCAGGATCTGTTTGACCTGCTGGCGTTGCAGGCCGTCCTGGCTTCCGCACAGGTCGCAGGGGATGATCGGGTAGTTCATCGCCTTGGCAAATTTCTCGCAATCCGCCTCGGCCACATGGGCCAGGGGGCGGAACAGGAAGAGGTCGCCCTCTTCATTGACCAGCTTGGGCGGCATGGTAGCCAGTCGCCCGCCATGAAACAGGTTCATGAAGAACGTCTCAAGGATGTCATCGCGGTGATGCCCCAGCACAACTGCGGAGCAGCCTTCCTCGCGCGCGATCCTATAAAGGTTACCCCGGCGCAGGCGGGAGCACAGGGCGCAATAGGTCCGCCCCTGTGGCACCTTGTCGACGACGATACTGTAGGTGTCCTGATATTCGATGCGGTGCGGAACGCCCATCTTTTCAAGGAATTCCGGCAGAACCGTTGCCGGAAAACCGGGCTGACCCTGATCCAGATTGCAGGCCAGAAGGTCCACCGGCAACAGCCCACGCCATTTCAGTTCATATAGAACCGCAAGCAGGGTGTAGCTGTCCTTGCCGCCGGACAGGCAGACCAGCCAGCGCGGCGTGGTGCCGTCCGTGCGTCGTTCCACCATGCCGTATTGATCAATCGCTTCGCGGGCATAGCGGACTATGCGTTTGCGCAGCTTCTTGAATTCGGTGGTGGAGGGCGCACCGGCAAAGAGCGGATGGATTTCGTCCAGATCATCATCAAGCATGACGGCCCCGTAGCCTGTCAAAACGGCTTTGCCAAGAAAAAAGCGGGGCACAAGGTTTTGAGCCGAGAGTGCCTGTCGTGGGCGCTGGGTGGGGAATAGCAGCCCCTTAACCCTGTGACTTGCTCTTTTGTTCGGTCTCGTGCTGTGGATCGCTGCCCGGTACCGGATCGTAGCCATCTCCGCCCAAGGGATGGCAGCGGCCGATTCGCCGCAGAGACAGCCATGTTCCCTTTACTGCGCCGTGTTTTTCCAGCGATTCCAGCGCATAGGCCGAGCAGGTGGGTTGATACCGGCAGTTAAAACCGACCCAGGGACTGAAGATCAGCCGATAGGCGCGCACGGGCAGGGCAAGGATGCGGGCAAAGAAGGTCATGTTGATCAAGATAGGAAGCAGGTTGGGCCCGGGGAAGGCCCCGCAGACAGGATCAGCCGTGAATCTTCTTCAGGGCGTAGATCAGGTCGCGTTTCAGTTCTTCGAACGGGCGCTGGGCGGTTTCATTGGCGCGGCCAATGAGCACGTAATCCCAGCCGGGGCGACCGTGACTGGGCAGAATCATCCGAGCCACCTCGCGCAGTCGGCGTTTGGCCCGGTTGCGGGCAACGGCATTGCCGACCTTTTTTGAGCAGGTGAAGCCAACGCGAATGCCGCCGGTATCCCGGCGGTTGCGACCCTGGACCATCATGCCCTTGCTGCCCTGACGACGCGCGCGCGCAGCCGCAAGAAACTCGCGGCGCTTGGTCAACACCTCAATCCCTTGCGGGGATTCGGCGCCATCTGGACAAACGGAAACCGCCGAAGGCGTGTCCCGGTCGTCGGCAGAGCCGTCTTTGGGGGCCTTCGGCGGTGTCATACCGTCAACGCGGATCAAGCAGTGAGCGCGGTTTATGCGCTCAGCTCTTTCCGGCCACGTGCGCGGCGTGCGTTCAGGATCTTGCGGCCTGCCTTGGTGGCCATGCGCGCACGGAAGCCGTGGCGGCGTTTGCGAACCAGGTTCGAAGGCTGATAGGTGCGTTTCATCGCTCCGGTCTCCACATTGTATCTACGGGCAGGGCGCGGAATCGCCTCCCGGGGTCAAATCTCGAAGCCCGGTCATTAGAAGGGATCGGGCGGCAAGTCAAACCCATTGGCCGGTGTTTTCGCCGCTTTTCGTCCCCTCATGCAATATTTATGTCAAAATTCGGGGGGCTGCGGCGCTGTCGTGTCACGAAAACCGGTGGGATTGTTACAGAGCGCGCATGTGGGCCAGTGGATTTCTCACGAAAAATGTCCGGTGATCAAGCGCCCGTGAACTGCTATGCGTCAGGCTCGTGCCGGGGCCATATCGATCATAGAAAAATGCACCGGAGCAGCAAAAGGCGCCGGGGCAGGCGGATCAAGGGGGGCGGACCTCCCCCGGTGTCCGTGCCCTGCCGAACAGCCAAGACATGGGTGAGAGCAAGATGACAGACCTCAAAAAGCCGGGCATCGCGCGGCACCTGCCTTTGATTATCGTGGCTGTGGTCGCGGTGATCGGAGCCGTGACGCTGAAGGATTACCTTACCTTCGACACGCTTCGGGACAATCGGGAGGCGCTGTTGCAGTTCCGTGATGAGAATCTGATCGGCCTCGCGGCGGTTTTTGCGGCCGTTTACATCGTCATGGTCGTGTTTTCGCTGCCCGGCGCCGCTGTTGCTTCGGTGACCGGCGGGTTCCTGTTCGGCCTTGCCACCGGGACTACGCTCAATGTGGTCTCGGCCACCATCGGTGCAGCAGGCATCTTTCTGGCGGCGCGCTGGGGGCTGGGCGAAACACTCTCGGCCCGCTTCGAAGCCGCCGAAGGACGCGTGCAAATGTTAAAACAGGCGCTGCGGGAAAACGAGATTGAGGTGCTCCTGCTGTTACGCCTTGTTCCGGCGGTACCGTTTTTCGTGGCTAATCTGCTGCCCGCCATGGTCGGGGTGAAGTTCGGAAACTTCCTGTGGACGACGGCGGTGGGAATCATCCCCGGCGCCATCGTCTTTACCTGGATCGGTGTTGGTGTCGGCGCCGTGTTCGACCGAGGCGAGGATCCCGACCTGTCGCTCCTGTGGGAGCCGCATGTGATCGGCCCGATTCTGGGGCTCTGTGTGCTGGCGGCCATGCCAATCATCGTCAAATCGCTGCGCCGCAAGGGTGCAGGCAAAACGCCGGAGGCATGATCATGCAGCGTATTAAATGTGATCTGCTGGTCATCGGGGCCGGGTCAGGTGGCTTGTCTGTCGCGGCCGGGGCCAGCCAGATGGGCGCCGATGTGGTCCTTCTGGAGGGGCACAAGATGGGCGGCGATTGCCTCAACTACGGTTGCGTACCTTCAAAGGCGCTGCTGGCCAGCGCCAAGGCGGCCTATGGCGCCGCGCATTCCGCGGCCTTCGGGGTGGCTGATCAGGTGCCGCAGGCGGATTACGCGGCGGCCAAGGATCATGTTCAGGATGTGATCGACACCATTGCACCGGTCGACAGTCAGGAGCGGTTCGAAGGGTTCGGGGTGCGGGTGATCCGTGCGCTCGGGCGGTTTATTTCTCCGCGCGAGGTGGAGGCGGGCGATCACGTCATCACCGCGCGGCGGATTGTCATCGCCACGGGATCGTCGCCGCTGGTGCCGCCAATCCCCGGGCTGGATCAGGTGCCTTATGAGACCAACGAGACCCTGTTTGATCTGCGCGAGCGCCCAGATCATCTGCTGATCATCGGCGGTGGCCCCATCGGTCTGGAAATGGCGCAGGCGCATGTGCGTTTGGGCAGCAAGGTGACGGTGATCGAAGGTGACACCGCGCTGGCAAAGGATGATCCTGAGGCCGCAACCCTGGTGCTGGATCATCTGCGCGCCGAAGGCGTTGAGATTGCCGAACAGGCCCTGGCCAGTGAGATTCGCGGCGCGGCGGGGGCTATTGAAGTTGAAGCAAAGGATGGCCGCATCTTCAAAGGTACGCATCTGTTGGTGGCGGTCGGGCGCAAGACCAATACGGAGCGGCTAAACCTGGACGTAGCGGGGATCGAGACCACGCGCTCGGGGATCAAGGTCGATGACAGCCTGCGCACTACCAATCGCCGCGTCTATGCCATCGGTGACGTGGCCGGGGGGCTGCAGTTTACCCATGTGGCGGGATATCATGCCGGGGTGATCATCCGCTCTGTCCTGTTCGGGCTGCCGTCAAAGGCAAAGACCGCCCATATTCCCTGGGCCACCTATACGGACCCGGAACTGGCGCAGGTCGGCCTGACCGAAGCAGAGGCGCGGAAGAAACACGGCAGCCAGCTGGAGATCGCGCGGTTTGATTTCAGCCACAACGACCGCGCCCTTGCCGAGCGCAAGGCGAAGGGTTTCATCAAGGCGATGGTGGTCAAGGGCCGTCCGGTGGGGGTCACGATTGTCGGCCATCAGGCAGGCGAACTGATCAACCTCTGGTCGCTTGTTCTGGCCAATAATATGAAGATGAGCCAGGTCGCGGCCATGGTCTCGCCCTATCCGACGATTGGTGAGGTTAACAAACGGGTCGCGGGGGCCTATTTCTCTCCTCGTCTATTTGATAATCCCAAGGTTGAACGCGTGGTCCGGTTCGTACAGCGCTGGATCCCCTAAGCCGGAAGGGGCGAAATGCTGAATACGCTGTCGGGCAGATTTCTGGTTCTGACCACGGTCTTTGTAATGCTGGCCGAGGTGCTGATCTTCGTGCCCTCCATTTCCCGGTTTCGGCTGGATTACCTGTCGGACCGTCTGGAGCGGGCGCAGCTCGCCTCGCTGGCGCTTCTGGCGGACGACATGCTGGATTCGGAGCTGGAGAAGGAGCTTCTGGCGAATGCGGGAGTCTTCAACGTGGTCCTGCGCCGGGACGAGATGCGCCAGCTGGTGCTGTCCTCGCCGATTCCGCAGCCGATCGAAGGTACCTTTGATCTGCGCATGGCCGGGCCGTTCACACTGATTTCCGATGCGATGACGCGTATGGTGACGCCCGGAAACCGCATTATCCGGGTCATTGGCGCGCCGGTGCGAGATGCCGGGCTGCTGATCGAAATCACCATGGAGACCGCGCCCCTGCGGTCGGCGATGATCGATTATGGCGTTCGTATTCTGATCCTGTCGGCGGTGATCTCGGTCTTTACGGCGCTTTTGCTGTTCATGGCGGTGCGGGTGTTCCTGGTGCGCCCGATCAAGGGCGTTGTGGGCTATATGCAGCGCTATGCAGCCGCGCCCGAGGATGCGCGGGGAATCATCCAGCCAAACGCAGGCGTAACTGAACTGCGCGAAGCCGAAGAGGCGCTGATGAAGCTGCAGACCGAGCTGACCCACGCGCTGAAGCAGAAAGAACGGCTGGCGCAGCTGGGCGGAGCGGTGGCCAAGGTCAGCCACGATCTGCGCAATATCCTGACCTCGGCGCAGCTGTTCACCGACCGCATCGAAACCAGCGAGGATCCACTGGTGCGCAGGCTGGCGCCCAAGCTGGTGAATTCCATCACAAGGGCCGTTTCGCTGTGCGAAGGCACGCTGGCCTTTGGCCGTGCCGAAGAACCCGCGCCAACATTTGCTTTCGTCTCCTTGCATGAGATCGCCTGTGACGTCGCCGAAAGCGAGACCCTGGCGGCCAGCGGTGGAGAGGTCGAGATCGTGGCCTCGGTCCCGGCTGGACTGACTGTGCGGGCAGATCAGGAGCAGCTCTACCGGATCGTGATGAACCTGGTGCGCAACGCCCGCCAGGCCATTGCCGCGACCGGAAAGCCGGGGCAGGTCAAAATCACCGCCAGCGAAGAGGATGACGCCTGGATAATCCGGATCACCGATACCGGGCCGGGGCTGCCAAAAAAGGCGCAGGACAACCTGTTCACCCCGTTCCAGGGTGGCGCGCGCAAGGGGGGCAGTGGCCTTGGCCTTGCCATCGCGCAGGAATTGGCGCGGGGCCATGGCGGCGCCGTTTACATGCGTCAGACTGGCCCGGAGGGCACGGTTTTTGAGATCTGCCTGCCCAAAGGAGACGGAGCGTTTTAAGTCGCTCACGCGCCCGTGCGGGTGCGCTGAAACTAATTTCGTTTTTGGGGTTGCGCCTATCTGCGGGTCACATTAAACCCCGCCACCAGTGGACCGATAGCTCAGCTGGATAGAGTACTTGACTACGAATCAAGGGGTCGGGGGTTCGAATCCTCCTCGGTCCGCCACTACCTGAAACACTGAAAATGGTGTGGACGGCGCAGGTTAGACGAATGGTAAATCCGCATTCGTCTGGGAGCCTTAAATCCCGCAGCAGTGGACCGATAGCTCAGCTGGATAGAGTACTTGACTACGAATCAAGGGGTCGGGGGTTCGAATCCTCCTCGGTCCGCCACTGCTTCTCTTCTCCCCTTTACTTTGTTCCGGTGTGGCAGAGACGTCCTGTCGCAGTGGAGCGGGCATGCCGCATTTTCCCGTCGGCATCTATCCCGTCGAAGCGTGAGCTATTCTTTTGCACCGCGGATTTTCTGCAAGCGTTAAAGTTTAGATAGAGATTTCCGGATAGTTTGAGCTTTCAGTACACAACCAATCCAACTCATCGCGGAGCGCTGGAGTGTTTTTTAAAGGTAGGACGCGGGCAGCGCCCGAAAGATCGGAAATGGATCGCGTGCTCGTGGATATGATCGAGCGAACTCAGGCGGTTATCCAGTTCAAAGCTGACGGAACCATCATCTCTGCGAACGAGAATTTTCTTTCGTTGCTGGGATACCAGCTCGACGAGATTGTCGGCAAAAACCATGCCATGTTCGTGGATTCGAAATTTGCAGCAAGCGGGGACTATGCACAGTTCTGGACGGCGCTGCGAGCCGGGCGCAGTATGTCGGATCAATATCCCCGGCTTGCCAAGGATGGGTCGGTGGTGTGGATCCAGGCGACCTATGCACCTGTGGTTGGTGCCGATGGTGTGACCGAAAAGGTCATCAAGGTTGCAACCGATGTCACCGCCCGCCGCCGTGCCCTCCAGGAGGTTGCCGCCGGACTTCAGGCGTTGAGCGAGGGAGATCTGCGTCAGCGGGTCAATGTGCGCAGCTCGGAAGACACGGTGGTAATCGCCAAGGCCTTCAATCGCTCCATGGAACAGCTGGAAAAGGCCGTTAACACGGTCAAGAATGTGTCCTTCGCGGTGGAGCAGACCGCATCCGAGATCAGTCAGTCGTCCACCGATCTGTCGCATCGCACCGAAAGCCAGGCAGCCACGCTGGAGCAGACGGCGGCGGCTTTGGAACAGCTGACATCGACCGTGCGCGCTGCTGCTGAAGGCGCGCGCAAGGTCGAGGAAATTGTTGGCAACACGCAGTCTGTCGCCGTGCAGAGTGAGCGGGTTGTATCCGATGCCATTGGCGCCATGTCCGCGATCGAAAACTCATCCGAGCGGATCGCCAAGATCATCACTGTGATTGACGAGATCGCCTTCCAGACCAACCTTCTGGCGCTGAATGCGGGGGTTGAGGCCGCCCGTGCCGGAGACGCAGGGCGTGGGTTTGCTGTTGTTGCCGCAGAGGTCCGGGCGCTGGCGCAAAGGTCGGCGACGGCGGCGGGTGAAATCAAACAACTGATCGACGAGAGCAAGGACAACGTCGGCACTGGCGTCGATCTGGTTGGCCGCAGCGGCGAGGAACTGAAGCGAATCGTCGATGCGGTGGGGACGATCTCCGGTCACATTTCCGAGATCGCCACCGGCGCTTCAGAGCAGTCCACCACTCTGGTCGAGATCAGCGCCGGCGTTTCGCAGCTGGATCAGGTGACCCAGCAGAACGCGGCCATGGTGGAGCAGACGACGGCCGCGACACAGATTCTGTCCAACGATGCGTCGCATCTGATGCAAGAGGTGCAGTCCTTCAAGACGCGTCCTGATATCGGCATGGAAACCAAGGGTGAGAGCTCTGGGAAAGGCCCCTCGGCCAAGGCTTCCGCCCCCCGGCCAAGGCCAGCCGCGCCGGTTGCGGTCGGGAACGCCGCCACGGCTGAGGCTGTGCGCTGGGAAGATTTCTGAACCCTCTGATCGACACGCGCCGCCTTGTCTTGGCTGGTACGGAGATGTCTCCTGTTATGGGGGCGGGGGTGCCCTCGCGGGGGCCTGATCCCCGGCGAGGATTGAAACTGCTGTGTTGACACTCCCGCCCTGCGCCGCAACGTTTGCGCGCAAAACAGGGGGCATGAATGACTTCGCACGTAGCTTCGGATTTCCCAATGATCCGCACGGTCGGCCTGACGGGTATGCTGGTGACCTTTGCCGATGCATTGAGTGAGCCTTCGAACCGGGCGACACTTGCCTTTCGTCAGCGACTTGAGGCGCTGGGCCTTGATGGCGTGCTTGAAACGGCAACCTCGCTGGCCTCGGTCTATATCCGTTTCGATCCCGCGATCCTTGATCATCACAGGCTACAGGCCCGGCTTGAGGAAGAGCTGAGTACCCGGGATTGGTATCAGCAGGCGCTGCCGCCCGGGCGCAGGTTCTGGCGGGTCCCCACCGTCTATGGCACCGATCTGGCGCCGCAACTGGCAGAGGCCGCCGATGCTGCGGGGATGAGCGAGGCGCAGGCCATCGACAGTCTGGGATCGGCGCGGGTGCGGGTTCTGACCATCGGCTTTGCGCCGGGGCAGCCTTATCTGGGTCCGCTGGGTCCTGAATGGGATCTACCGCGCCAGACCGAGCTGACGCCGATGGTGCCGCGCGGGGCGCTGGTTCTGGCGATCCGTCAGTTCGTGTTGTTTTCTTCTGCCACACCGACGGGTTGGCGCCATGTCGGGCAGACGGGTTTCATGATCTTCCGCCCCGAATCCGAAGCACCCTTTGCGCTGCAGGCGGGCGATGAGTTGCAGTTCGAACCGGTCTCGCGCGCTGATTTCCTGAAATTGCGAGAGAGTGATGCAGCCATGGGCGGCGCCATCGCAGAGGAGATCCCGGCATGAACGCGCTGAAAGTGCTGAAAATCGGCCCGGCGGCCTCGGTGCAGGACGGCGGGCGTCCGGGTCTACTGGATCAAGGTGTGTCGCGCGGCGGCGCTGCGGATGTGCTGGCGTTGGCTGAGGGCGCTGCCTTGCTGCGGCAGGATCCGGGGCTGGCCGCGCTGGAAATGGGCGGCATGGGCGGCACTTTCGAAGCAACAGCGCCCCTGCGCATTGCCCTGACCGGGGCACCGATGGCCGCGACGCTGGATGGGGCGGCGTTGGCGTGGAACGCCAGCCACCGGATTGAGGCTGGACAGCGGCTGGACATCGGCCCGGCCCGGCGCGGTGTTTATGGCTATCTGCACCTAGGGGGCGGTATCGATACGGAGCCGGTGCTTGGCTCCCGCTCCGCCCATGTGGCGGCGGGGCTGGGCCGGGCAGTCGCCGTGGGTGATCTGTTGCCTGCCGGATCGGACGGGCCTGCCGAAACGGGGCTGACCCTTGCTGCAGAAGACCGGTTTCAGGGCGGCGAGCTACGCATCGTGGAGAGTTTCCAGAGCGCGCTGTTCCCACCCGATGTGCGCAACCGCTTCGCGGAGACAGAGTTCACTCGCGGCAGCCGGGCCAACCGGATGGGGGTTGAGATGCTGTCGGACGGGGAGGGCTTTGCGGCTGCCGGGCAGCTCAACATCCTGTCCGAAGTGATCGTGCCCGGTGATGTGCAGATGACCGGCGACGGTAAACCCTTCGTGCTGCTGCGTGAGGCCCAGACCACTGGCGGATATCCCCGGATCGGGACAGTCCTGCCTTGCGATCTGCCCAAGGTGGCCCAGGCACAGGCGGGCGCGTCGATACGGTTCCGCTGGGTCTCGCTGGAGGAGGGGTTGCAGATTCAGGACGCATATGACCGGGCGCTGCGCGCCTTGCCGGGCGATTGCCATCCTCTGCTGCGGGATCCCGCAGATATTCAGGACCTTCTGTCCTATCAACTTGTCAGCGGTGCGGTCTCTGCTTTGGCCGACCCCTTTGCCACTGGAGGCGATACATGAGCAAAACTGTCGATCTGAACGCGGATATGGGCGAAAGCTTTGGCCCGTGGAATATGGGTGATGACCAAGCGCTGCTGGACGTGGTGTCCTCTGCCAATATTGCCTGTGGGTTCCATGCCGGCGATCCGGATGTGATGGCGCGTACCATGGGGCTGGCCCGCGACAATGGCGTCGGAATCGGCGCGCACCCCGGTTTTCCGGATCTGCAGGGTTTTGGCCGCCGCCGGATGCATGTGCCGCATGAAACGCTGGCCAATCTGGTACGCTATCAGCTGGGTGCAGCGCGCGGCATGGCGGCGGCGCTGGGCACCGAAGTGCGGCACCTGAAACTGCACGGCGCCCTGTCCAACATGGCCTGCACCGACTACGATATGGCGCGGGCTTGCTATCAGGCGGCACTGGAGGTGGATCCGGACATCATCGTCATGGTGCTAGCGGCCACGGCCATGGAAGAGGTGGTGCGGGATCTGGGCTGCAACTGGTGTGGCGAGATCTTCGCGGACCGCGCCTATAACGACGATGGCACCCTGGTTGATCGCAGTCAGCCGGGTGCGGTGATCCATGATCCGGAACTGGCCGGTCCGCGCATGCTGCAGATGGTCACGGAAGGCGCGATCATCACCGAAAGCGGCAAGCGTATCCCGACCGCCATCGACACGATCTGCCTGCACGGGGACACACCGACGGCGGTGTCTCTGGCCCGCGCGGTGCGCGCCAGCTTGACCGAAGGCGGAGTGGATGTCCGCCGTTTCGACGGCCGCACGGGCTGATCCGTCGCTTGGCTGTCGGCCTGATAAGAAGTGGAGAGCTGCGTTACCTAGCGCGTCTCTCATTATTGTTCTTAAATTATTCAGTGACTTAAGTGGATTTTATGTGAAATTGGATATTGGCTGCTACCGATAGGCCTGTACCTGCGGTATAGACTGCGCAGCTTTTTCATTCACAGCAGGATCCGGTGTTATGGCGATGCGTTTCTTCTCTACTCGTGACCGGCCCGTTCATCTGGGGCCTTTCCCGCTTGAGCGGCTGGCGCGGGGCAGGATGCCGGATCTCACTGCGGTGCCTCCGTTTCAGCCGCTGACCTTCAGCCGCCCGGATCTGCCGGGGTCGATCGTCAACGCCATGGGCGATTATCAGGCGATGATGGACGCCATCCGGGATGGACTGGTCAACAAGGTGCAGGCAGGCTGCCCGGAGGATCCCCAGGTGCGGGCAGATCATATCAAGGCGTTTGGCTATTTTGCTGATGCTGCGATGGTCGGGATCGGCCCGGTGCCACAGTCGGCGCATCTGCAGCAACCCTATCGCAATCCGGATATCGACCGGCTGGCCCATGATCTGAAGACCAAGCAGACCAAGACGCTGGCTTCGGGCATTGATATGATCATGGCGGATCTGCGCGATGCCATGCAGGCGCCGCCCAGTGGGATCGGCGGGCATACCCGTGCGATCACCTTCCTTTACGAGATGCCGCGCGACCCGCATCCGGGTGAGGATGGCTGCGACTGGCTGCACGATGCGGAACATCACCGCGCCTGCCTGCGGGCCAGCGAAACCGCCGTGGTGCTGGCCAATTACATTCGCCTTCTGGGCTGGGACGCCAAGGCGCATACCGGCACTTCTGCAGATGTTGATCTCAATCAGTTGGCTGTGTCTGCGGGGCTGGCAACGGTGAAGGGCTCCCGTTTGCAGAATCCCTATCTGGGGGATCGCTTTGGCCTTGCGGTGGTGACCACCGATTTCGATCTTGCGATGGATCGTCCGCTGGCGCCAGAAGACCAGCAGCCGGGCCTTTCTACCAAGGGGCCGAAATGGTGGCTGGGCGTTGGTTCGGAACGTTCGGCGCTGAATGGGGATCCCTTTGCGGCGCGGGATTTCAAGGATGGGCCGCATCCCTTTGAAACCCTGAAGCGGGTCGATACGCCGACCACCTATATCGACGAGGCGCGCGTCGCCCGCGTTCCCAAACGCGCCGACATGTTTGCCCGCAGCCAGTTCGGTGACATGGGCAAGGCAAATCAGAAGGCCGCGACCGGTGGGCTGTATGCGCGCAAGGCGGCGCCATCGATGGCACAGCGGCGGATGCTGGGGGCCTTTGTCCTTTTGCAGGATGGTGAACCCGCGCGAGGACCGCGCCCCGTGGATGCAGAGCGCAACGCCGCCAACGTAAAGGCGGCCAGTTACTGGCTGGGGATCGACGCGGTCGGCATCAGCCGCTGCCCCGACTGGACCTGGTACAGCCATGACGCGACCGGCACGCCCATCGTGCCCGACCACGATCAGGCGATCAGCATGATCGTCGATCAGGGGTTTGACACTACCGAGGGCACATCGGGTGATGACTGGATCGCGGTGGCGCAATCCATGCGGGCCTATCTGCGGTTTTCCCTGCTGGGCGGGGTGATCGCGCGGCAGATCCGCAACCTTGGCTACAAGGCCAAGGCACACACCGTGATGGATGGCGAAGTCCTGCAACCGCCGCTTTTGCTGCTGTCGGGGCTGGGGGAAGTCAGTCGCATTGGCGAGGTGATCCTGAATCCCTTCCTTGGCCCGCGCCTGAAATCCGGGGTGGTGACCACCGATATGCCGCTGGCGCATGACAAGCCGATCGACTTTGGCCTGCAGTCCTTTTGCGAGAGCTGCAACAAATGCGCCCGCGAATGCCCCTCGGGGGCGATCACGGCCGGACCCAAGCTGATGTTCAACGGCTATGAGATCTGGAAAAGCGACAGCCAGAAATGCACCACATATCGGATCACCACGCCGGGCGGCGCCATGTGCGGGCGCTGCATGAAGACCTGTCCGTGGAATCTTGAGGGGATCTTTGCCGAAAAACCCTTCCGCTGGGCGGCGATGAAGCTGCCCAAGGCGGCGCCTGCGCTGGCGAAACTGGACGATGCGCTCGGCAATGGCGAGATGAACCCGGCCAAGAAATGGTGGTGGGATCTGGAGCTGGAAGAGGACGGTGGCTATCGCCCGACTCGTCACCCGGTCAATGCCCGCGGTCTGCAAAAGGATCTCGATCTGAAGTACGAGGATCAGACTCTTGCGGTCTATCCCGCGCCGCTGGCGCCGCACCCCTGGCCCTATCCGTTCCCGATGGACCGGGAGGCCGGGATCGAGGCCTATCAGGCGATGGTCACCGCCGAAGAATATCGATCCCGCCGGGCGCGCGGGGAAACCGGGGCCTGGGATCACATCTATTCCAACGACGCGGACAGTCCCGTGCTGCAGGTGATCGTCTCCAAGGTCGAAGATATGAGCGCCGATGTCAACAAGTATGAATTCCGCAGCCCCGATGGCAGCGACCTGCCGGAATGGACCGCCGGAGCGCATCTCGACATCGTCGTGGCGCCGGAATTCCTGCGGCAATACTCCATGTCGGGCGATCCCGCCGACCGGTCAAAGTATCAGATCGGTGTTCTGCGCGAGGATGCCGGGCGGGGCGGCTCTAAACTGCTGCACAGGATCTTTACCGAAGGTCGCCGGATCTTCATTTCAAAGCCGATCAACCATTTCCCGTTGGAGGAGGGCGCTGCGAAGTCCTTCCTGATGGGCGGCGGCATCGGCGTCACCCCGATGATCGCGATGGCGCATCGTCTGCATGCGCTGGGCCGCCCGTTCGAGCTGCACTATTCCATAAGCGACCGCGCAGCGGCGGGATATCTGCCCGATCTTGCGCAGGCGCCTTGGGCGGATCGCGTCCATGTGCATGTCTCGAAGGAAGGCACCCGGGCCGATCTTGATCAGGTTCTGGCGGGCTATCAGGCAGGGTACCACGTCTACACCTGCGGCCCGGATCGCTACATGCAGGGGGTGCTTGAGGCCGCCGAGCGCCAGGGCTTTCCCGAGGAGGCGCGGCATCTGGAGTATTTCTCGGTCCCCGAGGTGCCCGAGTATGAAAACCACCCCTTCACACTGCGCCTGCGCAAGTCTGGGCGGGATCTGCACGTCCCGGCGGACAAAAGTGCGACCGATGTGCTGGCAGAGGCCGGGATCGGCGTCGATGTGAAATGTGCCGACGGGATCTGCGGGGTCTGCAAATGTGACCTCCTTTCCGGAGAGGTCGAGCACCGGGATTTCGTCTTGTCCAAGGCGCAGCGCAAAGGCGCGGTCATCCTGTGCCAATCGCGCGCAGCACAAAAGGACGGCACCATCGAGGTCGACCTGTAAGGGAAAGAGCGAAAGGGCAGGGCTAGCCTCTGCCCTTAGTCTCCGCGGGGCGGAAACCAATCCGGCAGATGCACCCGGCTGTCAAATCGCAGGCTCTTGCTGCGCAGGACCGAGATCCCCTCGTCCCGCACCGGCGATTGCAACGCGTCCCAGGCCGCTGCCTCTGCTTTCTCCCATGGCGACAGTGGCAGATCGGCAAGGGCCGCGTATTGCGCTGCCATTTCCTGATGTGCTTGCTTCCAGGCCTTGCCGGGGGTCCCGCTGCCTTCTGCGCCTGCAACTTCGGTTCGGATGTCGGCCATCTCGGTCGCCGCCTGCCGGTTGGCGAACTTCAGATGCGCAAGATAGACACCGTGTGGCATGCAATAGGGGAACTCCGCCAGCCGCCTTGGCCGCACCTGTACCCCGTGGCGCCGCAGGTCATGCGGCTGACGCACGGCCCAGGCCTTGCTGTAATGCCCGGAGAACACACCTTGATAGAGAGGCGAGCCGGATGCCTCATCTGGTGCAAAGACATTCACCCCAAGGGCAAAGATGGCGCTGGCCTCTTGTGCGGCCAGCATCTTCGGCAGAGAGGACCAGAGTTGCGGGTCGACGCAGATCAGCTCATCCGCATCGGTCCGGATCACCCAGTCGTAGATCTCCAGCAGGCCGCGCTGAATTCCGTTCAGAAGACGCCCGCGCCAATGATCGAACCCTTGCAACCGGTCCCGAGGGATCGTGATGACCGATGCCGCCGGGCAAATCTCCTGCACCACCGGGTCCGGCCCATGGGCGACGACAAAGAGATTCTCAGCCCCCAGGGCGCCGGAATAATGCCGGTACCACTGGCGCAAAGCCCAGTAGTCCTTGTGCACCATGGTGATTGCAGCTGCTTTCATGCCTGCACTATGCGCATTCGGTCCCGCTTGGCCAAGTGGATCCTCGCGCCACGCCGCAGAGGCAACTGCGGCGGTAGGGGAGGGGGGGAATATCCTCCGACGTCGCCGCCAGACTGCAGACGATGGTCCGTCGGTTGTTAGCAGAACCGCCGACGCGGAGGATTCGACTGTTTTGCGACGGATATCAGTCCGAGTCGCTGCCGCGAGTCGCGGGTGTCTTGTGGTCTCATTGTGGCATTCGTCTAGATGTGGGGTTTTGTCGCGATTGAGTCTTTCCGCGCGCCCGTCTGCTGGGCAGGCATGGGGCGGCTCCTGCCAGTTCTTTGGCGCGATGGCTTCACTTAACTCATTGTATTTGCCTGTTATTTCACCTTTCTTCCTGAAAAATGTGTTTTTGTTGATTTTGGGGTTGCGGGTATTTGGAGTTGGGACTAGAACCCCCTTCA
>NZ_PXNU01000049.1:0-41538 GCF_041300735.1 Phaeobacter sp. SYSU ZJ3003
ATTTCATTGAAGTCCGCATCGCCAAACCGGGCTCAAATCCATCGCGAAGTGTCGAAGTTGGGAGATCTGTTCGCGGTTCTCGTAGCATTTGTCGCTGGAGACCACGACAACCGAGCGCAGCGAAGGCGCCGCCGTGCGGCAGGCCTCCAGCAGATGCACGGTGCCCATGACATTGGTCGCATAGGTTTCCACCGGCGCCGCATAGGAATAGCGCACCAGCGGCTGCGCCGCCATGTGGATGACGATCTCGGGGTCAAACCCCTTGACCGCCTGGCGCAGCGCCTCCTGATCGCGCACATCCCCCGGCACATGGTCGATCTGCGCCGCCAGGCCCAGCTCGTCAAAGAAGCTCTGGCGTCCCTCGGGCACGCCCTCCATCGCGGGCGGCAGCGCAAAACCACGCACCTGGGCCTGCATCTGCAGCAGCCAGGCGGTCAGCCAGCTGCCCTTGAACCCGGTATGCCCGGTCACAAATACACGGCGCCCCTGCCAGAATGAGGATGCGCTGTCGAAGTCAGTGTTGCTCACGTTTGTGCCTTATCTGCGGTGGCGTGCCTCTGGTGCTCTGCCTGTTGGTGTCTTGCCGTCCGGGTCAGGAAACATGCTGCAGTTGACGGCTGCCGGTGATGCTGGACCTGTCCGCGATCCTTCCTGCTCCGGTTCTCACGTCTTGGTGATCCCGCAGGGCGCGGCACCTTGTGCAGCAGGCGGGCAGGGGTCTGCGGGGCGGCAGCGGTCGGCTCATGATCCATCTTTGCAAGGGTTTCCAGCGCGGGATTTCCAGTACGGGGCTGATGTCTGAAGGCCTAGGAGAAAATGGTTACCAAACTCGAAACACCTCATCCGGGTAAAAGAAAATTAACCGCGTCCGCTTATCGCTAAATTTCAAGAGAAATTGAAAATGATGCGAGCAAGTGCATGAAAGTTGTTATTCTGGCCGGCGGCCTGGGCACCCGGATCAGCGAAGAATCCCACTTGCGGCCAAAGCCGATGCTGGAGATCGGCGGCAAACCCATCCTGTGGCACATCATGAAGTCCTACAGCGCCCATGGGCTGACGGATTTCGTCATCCTCTGTGGCTACAAGGGCCATATGATCAAGGAATATTTCACCAACTACCTGCTCTATAATGCAGATGTGAGCGTCAATCTGGGCACCGGAGAGTTCAATATCCTGAACCACTCCGCCGAGCCCTGGCGTATCACCATGCTGAGCACCGGTGAGCTGACCCAGACCGGCGGCCGCCTGGCCTATGCCCGGCCGTATCTGGACGAGACTTTCTGCCTGACCTACGGCGACGGGGTCTCTGATGTCGATCTGACCAGCCTGCTTGGCTTTCACTTTGCCGAAGGCCGTCAGGCAACGGTCACCGCAGTGCAACCCACCGGCCGCTATGGCAGCATCGAGATGGACGGCAGCGCCGCCACCGGGTTCGTCGAAAAACCGGCGGGCGACAACCACTGGGTCAGCGGCGGCTTCTTCGTCTGCGAACCCTCGGTGCTGGATCAGATCGAAGGACCAGAGACGATCTGGGAAAAGGGGCCGATGCAGAATCTTGCGCAGGAGGGGCAGCTGTCGGTCTACAAGCACCGCGGGTTCTGGAGTGCGATGGATACGCTGCGCGACAAGACCTATCTGGAAGGCCTGTGGAACAGCGGCCAAGCGCCCTGGAAGACCTGGACCTGACCCATGTCAGATCCGCTTCTGTCCGCCTTGTCCCTGCCTGGCGCCTTTCACTACCGGCCGCATTCACATGAAGATCAGCGCGGCAGTTTCTGCCGTCTGTCCTGTGCTGCGATGCTGGAGGAGGCCGGGCTCAACCGCACCTGGGTGCAGAGCAACCTGTCTCGAACCGCCGCCCGGGGCACCCTGCGCGGCATGCATTACCAGACGCCTCCCTATGCCGAGATCAAGCTGCTGACCTGCATCACCGGCCGTATTTACGATGTGCTGGTGGACCTGAGGCCGACATCGCCCACCTATCGGCAGTGGACCAGTATCGTCCTTGATGGGGCCCAGGCGGATACGCTTTATATTCCGGTAGGCATCGCCCATGGGTTTCAGACCCTCAGCGATGACGTGACCCTGCACTACAGTCATTCCCAGCCCTTCAGCCCCGCTCATCAGGCCGGGCTGTCCTATCGGGACCCGCAGATTGCAATCGAATGGGAACTGCCGGTGACGGTGATTTCCGACCGCGACGCGGCGCTGCCGTTTCTCTCTGACATAAAGGAGGCCACTTGATGCAGTGCAGACATTGCTCAACGCCGCTTTCGCATAACATCCTGGATCTGGCGCATGCGCCGCCCTCCAACGCCTATCTGGAGGCAGAACAGCTCCTGCAGCCGGAGGTTCACTTTCCGCTGCGGCTGTTCTTCTGCCCGACTTGCACACTGGTGCAGACCGAGGATTTCTGCCGCGCCGATGATCTGTTCGACGCCAACTACGTCTATTTCTCTTCCACCTCCAGCAGCTGGTGCGCCCATGCCGCGCGCTATGCGCAGACCGCGATCTCACGCTTTGGTCTGGGTGCGGACAGCTTTGTGGTCGAAGTGGCTTCCAACGACGGTTACCTGCTGAAGAATTTCGTTGCTGCAGGCATCCCCTGTCTGGGGTTCGAGCCAACTGCCAGCACCGCAGAGGCCGCCCGCGCCGAAGGCGTGCAGAGCCGTCTGGAGTTCTTCTCCGAAGCCACGGCCCGGGCGCTGCGGCAGGAACGCGCGGCGCAGGGCAAGGGGGATGGCGGCGCTGATCTCATCGCCGGCAACAATGTCTATGCCCATGTGCCCGACATCAATGACTTCACCCGTGGCCTTGGTCAGCTGCTCGCCGCCGAGGGCGTGGTGTCTCTGGAATTCCCGCATTTGCTGGAACTGGTCACCCAGGGGCAGTTCGACACCGTCTACCACGAGCATTTCTCCTACTTGTCACTGACTGCCGTCAGCAAGATCTTTGCCGCAGCGGGGCTTCGGATCTTTGATGTGGAGACCTTGCCGACCCATGGCGGCAGCCTGCGGGTCTGGGGATGCCACGAGGAGGCCGCACATGTGCGCCAGGCTTCGGTCGATGCGGTGCTGGGGCAGGAACACGAAGCAGGCCTCGGGACCGTGGACTTCTACAGCAACCTGCAATCTATGGCCGATCACGCAGCGGACAGCCTGCTTGTCTTCCTGGCCGAGTGCAAATCGCGCGGCGAAACCGTGGCCGCCTATGGCGCCGCAGCCAAGGGTACGACGCTGCTGAACTATGCCCGCATCGGCCCGCGGCTGCTGCCCTATGTCTGCGATGCCGCCCCCTTCAAACAAGGCCGGTTCCTGCCAGGCAGCCATATTCCGGTCCGTCCGGCCGCAGCCTTGCGGGAAGCCCCCCCACAGCATCTGCTGATTCTGCCCTGGAACATCAAGGCGGAAATCGCAGCCGACCTCGCCTGGCTGGCTAGGGACCACGGCACCAAGTTCTGGACCATCATGCCGGAACCGGCCTGTCTGGTCCCTCCCACCCTTTGATGATCGACTTTCACGCCCGATCGCTCCGCATATTCGAACAGGATTCCCACTTATGTCAGACCTGAAACTCAGTATCTGCATTCCAACATTCAACCGGGCCAGATATCTGGAGACGGTGCTGGCGCATCTGGAGGAGATCCTGCCGCAGCTGCCCTTTGAAACCGAAGTGCTGGTCTCTGACAATGCCTCCGAAGACAGCACCCAGGCTGTGCTGGAGGCGGCGCGGGACCGGCTGCCTCTGCGAACCTTCCGGCAGGAGACAAACATCGGGGCGGTGCCGAACATTCATTCGGTGATGAGCGCGGCCAAGGGCAGGTATCTCGTCTATCTCGCGGATGACGACCGGCTGCAGCCCGAGGCCCTGCAAAGTGCCATCACCATGCTGGAGGCCACCCCCTCCGCCAGCGGTCTTTATGCCCCCTGGCAGATCAAGGATCTGGTCACCGGCGAGGTGCAAGCGCAATTCTACAGCCAGCCGCGCGATGTCACCATTGGTCAGGGCAAATATGCCCAGCTGCTGGAGCATATCGTAGAACACCGCATCTACTCGGAAATCTGCATCCTGCGCCGGGAGGCTTTCCGCGCCCTGCACCCGATCGCCACCGATATTGCATTCTGGGCCTTCACCTTCCCGACCGAATATCTGGGGGCGGGGGATCTGATCTATGCCAAGGACCCCTTCTATATCTCCGTCAGCCGCCATTTCGAAGGCGATACACGCTCACAGCTGGGGTTCCGCGATGTCATGAGCGCCTGGGACACCTACCGCGGTGGCCTGGAGGTTCTCTATGGTCTGGCCCTGACCCATGGCGGTCTGACCAAACCGGATATGGTTGCCAGCTACCTGCGGGTTCACCCGATCGAACGCATGCTCACGGCGCTGCGGCTGCGGGTGAATCTGGGCGCCGACCCGCTGGAAAACTATGCGCTGGCGGCGCGGCTGCGCGGGCTGGGGCAGGTCGATAACCTGCCAGTTCCGATGGCGCAGATCCGCAGCACGGCGGCGCTCTATTTTGCCTGTGTCAAACTGCCCGAGACCCTGCGGGCCGAGGGGGTCGCGGTCATTGGCGAGTATCCGGAGGCCTCTCTGCAGCAGCTCAAGACCTTCACCAACGTACCGGTCCGGCGCGTGACCGAGGCCGAGGGCATCACCGACCGGGATGTGGCCCTCGATTTCGGCTGCGAAGATGAGGCCTTGTGCGCCGCCGCGCGGGAGCATGCGCTGGCGCATGTCACGGGCACCCAACTGGAGCAGAAATTCGTATGAAGAGAGGCTGCGGGCAGCAATGATGCGTATCCTTCTGACTGGATCCACCGGGTTTGTCGGCCGCGCCGTTACCCGGCAGCTGCGCCAAGGCGGCCATGAGTTGTGCCATGTCATCCGGCAGGGCTCGGCCGGGCGCATCTGTGCCCCGGATCCCCGGGACCGCATCGTCGAGGTCGAGGATCTCTTTGCGCAACCCGCCGATTGGTGGGCGGAAACCGCCCGCGGCTATGATCTGGTGCTGCACATGGCCTGGTATGCGGAGCCGGGCAAATACCAGACCTCGCTCAAGAATCTGCACTGTGTAGCCGGCACCATGGCTCTGGCCGAGGGCGCCCGGCAGGCCGGGGTGCCGCGCTTTGTCGGGCTCGGCACCTGCCTGGAATACGATCTGAGCAGCGGCCAGGCCTTCCAGGACACGCCGCTGGCGCCGGAGTCGCCCTATGCCGCCGCCAAGGCGGCCTGCGCAACCGCTCTGCAAGCGGCGCTGCCGCAGGCCGGTGTCTCCTTTCTCTGGGCGCGGCTGTTCTATCTGCACGGAGCGGAAGAGGACCCCCGGCGGCTGGTCGCCTCGCTGCATGCGCATTTGGCCGAAGGCCGACCGCTGGAGCTTAGCAGCGGCACACAGATCCGCGACTTTATGGATGTCGATGCCGCCGCCGCCCTGCTGGTTCAGGATGCCCTGTCCGCGCGCAGCGGCATCAGCAATATCTGCAGCGGCACCGGCATTTCGGTGCGCGCCCTGGCCGAAAGCATCGCCGACCAATACGGCCGCCGGGATCTGCTGATCTTTGGCGCCCGCCCCGGCAATCCGGATGATCCGCCCTGCGTGATCGGCCACCGCACCGATGCCCCGCTTCCCATCTGACCCCCTATCGAGCAAGAGACTGACACCATGACCGACTTCAAAACCGAGATTACCGGCCGCATCAAGGACATGACTGCAAATCCCGCCCTGCAGAAATCCGCGCTAGATTTTCTGCGCAGCTCCGCCAAGGCGCAATATTCCTATAATTTCCACTGGATGGACCGCCCGATCATTCAGTACCCGCAGGACATCGTCGCCATGCAGGAGCTGGTCTACGAGCTGCGGCCGGATCTGATCATTGAAACCGGCATCGCTCATGGCGGCTCGCTGGTGTTCTCCGCCTCGATGCTGGCCATGCTGGATATGGTCGATGCCATCGAAGCCGGGGAAAGCCTTGATCCGGCGGTCTCCAAGCGCAAGGTTCTGGGCATCGATATCGACATCCGCGCCCACAACCGCGCCGCCATCGACGCCCATCCGATGCGTTCGCGGATCGAAATGATCCAGGGCTCCTCGGTGGATCCCGAGATCATCAGCCAGGTCCGCGATTTCGCGGCCGACTACAAGAAGATCCTGGTCTGCCTCGACAGCAACCACACCCATGAACACGTCCTGGAAGAGCTGCGTGCCTATGCCCCGCTCACCTCCTCCGGCAGCTACTGCGTGGTGTTCGACACTCTGGTTGAAGACATGGAAGAGGATACCTACAAGGACCGTCCCTGGGGCAAGGGCAACAACCCCTATACTGCCATCCAGTCCTATCTCCAGGAGAGCAACAGTTTCGAGACCGATAGCCAGATCCACGAGCGCCTGCTGATCACCGTTGCAAAGAACGGATTCCTGCGGCGCATCGACTGACGCGTGCCTGACCCGGGAATAGATCACAGCCGGTGCGGGTAAGCCGCACCGGTTAAGACTGCAGGGCATTACATTTCTGGGCTATCGTCTATGATGGAGCGAATAACCCTTGCGATGGCTGGCGCCCTGGCCGCGCCCGTCGTTTCCAGCAAGGCATGGTATTTGGCACAACCCAGTTTAGAATGTGCCCGGCTGTCAGTTATTGTAAATCCCATTCAGAAATGTCACTGGCTGCGCAAAGCAGAAAGGTCACCACAGGGCGCTACGGGAGCAAGGCTTTGCAGCCCGCAGACCCCAAATATCGGAGGGCTGAAAAGCCTTGCGGGTGTCAGTGGAAAAGCTGGCGTTTCTCTTTCTTGGTGAAGAAGGCAGCGAGCCCTTCTTCTTCCACAGTCTTCTCGAACTGCTTCCAAGCAAGGCCGTCCTCGATGAACGGGTTATCGAAAACGGTTGAGGTGCCAAACTCGTTTACGACTTCCAAGATCCAGCTCGGATCAATGTCCGTTTTATAGATCTCGACCGTCAGAAAATGCCCGTCGATCTCTACATCGGCGCACAGGTCTGAGAAAATCACTTCAACATCGTCATCGGTATTCATGGACCAAACTTGAGGCTATTCCGCTGCTTGTGCAATCTTCTTCTTGGCCCGCGATCCTGGCGGTCTGCCTGGCCGACGCCCGTTCGGCTTGTAGCCCATCTTCTCTGAGTTTGTCCGCACCTTCGGCTTAGGCGGTGCAGCGTCCTGCATCTCTTTGACATAGGCCAGAACCGCACCGAGCCGCTTGTTCTCGGTGATGGCTGCATGGGTGACGCGCTGGTCCATATCAAAGATCCTGTAGGGCAGGGCTTGGCCTTTCCAGCGTACCTCGAACCGCCCATCCACAAAGACATAGGTGTCCACATATTTGCCGACCAGAGCGCGTGACAGCTCGTTCTCTTCGAGCATGATCCGCTTGCGGTCATAGGAAAACGTGAGCTGCTTGCCGACATAGCGGTTCTCACGCCAGCACAACACTTCCGCCAGCCGATCCGGCTCCACATTCAACGCCCGGTGCAGGTTGTCCGGTTTGGCCGGGGCCTTGGCAAATTTGGCGTTAAAGCGGCTCTTAAAGCCTTCAAGAAAAGCGTTTCCGGCTTTCATGTCCGAAACGCCTGCCAGCCTCAGTTCTTTGACAAGCCGGTCCTGAAGCGTGCGGTTGGCCCGTTCTACGCGACCTTTGGCCTGAGAGCTGTTGGCGCACAGGATCTCGATGTTCAGCTCATTCAACGCACGCCCGAACTGGGTCATGCCTGCACCATTCCTGGCGTCTTCTTTGGCAACTCGAAATACCGAATGCTTGTCGCTGTAAAAGGCCACTGGGCGGCCATGCTGAACCAAATAACTGTCCAACGCCTCGAAATAGCTGAACGTGCTCTCGGACTTCACAAACCGCAGCTCCATCAAGGTGCTGGTGGCATCATCGATGAAAACGAGCAGGGTGCAGGGATCACCCCGATCCTCAAACCAACGGTGATCGGAACCATCAATCTGGATCAGCTCACCATAGCATTCGCGCCGTAAGCGAGGTTGATGGAAGGTCCGGCGCTGTTTCCGCGAGAGCCAGATGCCGTCTTCGATCATCCATTTGCGCACGGTCTCGCGAGACACTGTGAACCCGTGATGCTCAGCCAGCTTCTCAGCTGCCAGTGTTGGGCCGAAATCCGGGTAATTCTCTTTGATCAGGCTCAGAGCATAATCGCGCTTTGCATGATGGATACGATTGTTTGGAGGTTTGCCGCGCGCCTTATGCCGGATCGCTGAGGCGCCATCCTGCCGGTATCGCTTGAGAAGCCGGAACACTTGCCGCCTTGTCAGATTCAGCAGGTTTGCCGCATTGTCTACCGTCAGCCGACCATCATCGACCTGCGCCAAAACCTCAACGCGGTTCAAATCGCGCTCGCTCATCATAACCCATCCCATGTCCACTCATCCTCGCTATCGTATGCGAGGAGAGTGACACTTCTGAATTGCTCATGGGTGACATTATCGCTTTGCGGCTACAGTTATGTACCTCATAACGTATATTATGTTAAATATACCCTGTGCTATCGGGATTTAGGCGGGATTTAAACCCTGGGCGCAGGCCGGATCACGCCTGACCTGCGGGCCGGGGATCTGCTCCGCTTTTGGGCCTGCTCTCGGACCGACAGCGCAACAGGGCCTGACTCAGGTCCATGGTGCGGATCGGTTTGCTCAGCACCCCGTCAAACCCTTCACCCAGCAGCGAGTCCACCTGGTCCGGCATGGTATGGGCGGTCACCGCAAAAACCGGGGCAAGATCCGCGCCACCGGCCTGTTTGCGGATCGCGTGCAGCGCTTCGATGCCAGAGAGCTTCGGCATGGAAATATCCATCAGCAGGCAGTCAAAAGCCCCCGGCTCCCAGGTGGCGACGGCCTCTGCCCCGTCGTGGCACAGCACCGCCTGATGGCCCATCCGGCTCAGCAGTTTGCCAATGATCAGCCTGTTGGTGGCGTTATCCTCGGCCACCAGGATGCGCAGCGGCGGGCCTGAGGTCTCAGATCCTGCGGGGGGCTGGGCAAGGAGCAAAGCCTCGGAAGGGGGCGTCGGCAGATCGGCGCCCGTCCCTGTTTCTGTCTCCGCGTCCGCTTTGGGGGCTGTCTCAGGGGGCGCGGTGTCCGCATCATCGGCCTGCTCCAGCGGCAGCCGCACCCGTATGGTGGTGCCCTGCCCCGGCTCTGAAGCGATCTCCAGCTGGCCTTGCATCAGCGTGACCAGCTCGGACACGATGGCCAGGCCCAGGCCGGTGCCACCAAAGGCGCGGGTGCTGGAATTGTCGGCCTGTTCGAATTTGCCGAACACCCGCTGCAGCTCTTCCGGGGTCATGCCAATGCCGCTGTCGCGCACCTCGAGGCACAGGTGCCCGTCGCCCGAGAATTCGGCGCTGAGCCGCACCTCACCAACTTCGGTGAATTTCAGCGCATTGCCGCAGAGGTTATGCAGGATCTGGCCGATCCGGCGGGCATCGCCAAGCCGCGCCGTGCCGGTACCCGGTGCCAGTGCCAGTTCCAGCGCCACGCCCTTGCGC
The DNA here is from genome assembly GCF_041300735.1 of Phaeobacter sp. SYSU ZJ3003. Taxonomy (NCBI): domain Bacteria; kingdom Pseudomonadati; phylum Pseudomonadota; class Alphaproteobacteria; order Rhodobacterales; family Roseobacteraceae; genus Phaeobacter; species Phaeobacter sp. SYSU ZJ3003. The sequence goes on from NZ_PXNU01000049.1 coordinate 9,524, forward strand.
TCGGCCACCACCCGGTGCAGCGAGGCGACCTGCTCCAGCACCGTCTTCGGCACGAAGGGGGCGATGTTCAGCTCTTCCTTGCCCGCTTCGATGCGGGCCAGATCGAGAATGTCGTTGAGGATCGACAGCAGCCCCTGAGCCGAGGTTTCCGCGGTGGTCAGCATTTCGCTCTGCTCGGCGTCGAGCCGGGTGTCCTCCAGCAGTTGCAGGGTGCCGAGGATACCGTTCATCGGGGTGCGGAGCTCGTGGCTCATATTCGCGAGAAAAGCGGTCTTGGCGGCATTGGCGGCTTCGGCGCGGGCGCGGGCCTCGTCGAATTCGGTGACATCCACCCGCAGGCCGACCCGGCCGCCATCGGGGGTGTTGCGTTCATAGATCTGCAGGATGCGCCCGTTGCTGAGCCGCTGGCGCAAAGAGCCGCTTTCCTTGCGGTGCTGGGCCAGGCGTTCCTTCAGCCAGTCCTCTTCGCGGCCCCTGGCCTCTTCATATTCGCCATGCTCCAGCCCGTAGCGCAGGATGTCCTCAAACCGGACGCCTTCGCGGATCATCGGGGCGCTGGCGGAATAGATTTCACGGTAACGGGAATTGGCCAGCACCAGCCGGTCGTCGGCATCATAGTAGACAAAGCCGTCCGGCAGCGCCTCGACCGCAGCCACCAACCTGGCATGAGCCACTTCCGCCGCCTGCTGGCTGGCATCGCGCAGGCTGGTGTCCTGCACCATGGCCACGAACCAGGGCTGATCGTCCATCATCAGCTGCAGGGTGATTTCTACCGGATAGCAGCTGCCGTCCCGGCGCTTGTGCCGGGTCTTGAAGCGCAGCACGCTTTGCCGCCCCGAGGTCAGCGGCTCCACCATCTTGCGGAAGGCTTCAGGGGTGAAATCCGGCTTGATGTCCAGCGGCGTCATCTGCGCCAGCTCTTTCATGTTGTAGCCGAGGTTGTCGCGGGCGCCCCGGTTCACCTCGGTGAACTTCAGACTGTCGGGGTCGAAGACATAGATTTCATGCAGGCTTTCTTCGATGATCCGGCCCAGCCGGGCGCTGCGCATGTTCTCTTCGGCGGCCTGTTTCAGCGGCGTGATATCCGTGAGCACCGCCACATAGCCTTCGAGCTGCCCGTCGGGGCCGTGCAGCGGGGTGACATCCAGCATCTGCCAGTATTCCCGCCCGGACGGGGCGCGATTCAGCAGCTCGGCGGTGACCGGTCGCTGCGCGGCCATGGCCCGGGTGATGCGGGCGGTGCCCTCGGGATCCATATGGGCACTTTGCAGGATCTCGCTGGGGTTGAGGTTCTGCGCATCGCCGTTGCTGTAGCCGGTGAGCCGTTCGCAGGCGGGGTTGATCCAGCGGATGCGCTGCTCCGGGGTACAGAAAATTACCGGGCTCTGGGTGGCACGGGCGAGGCCGCGCAGCCGGGCATAGAACCGGCGCCGCCAGAAACTCTGGGAGCGGGTCAGCTCGATCAGGAACAGACCGGGGCGCAGCGCGCTGATATTCCAGTGCAGCCGGTCCCCGCTCGCGGCCATGGTGGTGATCCGCGCCGGGCCTGCGCCGGGGCTGAGCCGTTCCGGCGACAGCGGCGGCGGGGAGACGAACTGCTGCATACCCGGCGCCGGACCCGGGCGCAGCGGCACAAGGCGCGCAAAGGCCTTGTTGGCATGCAGGATCGCGCCATCGCCGCCGAGCAGGGCCATGGGGCTCTGGGCTGCGCCGATCAGGGCGCGAAGCGCCGTATCATCCTGGGCATGCTCTGCCTGCGTCACCGAAAACCTCTTTAAATCCTAGTACGACCGGCCCTGTATCAAGGGTGCCAGCCGGGTGCCAGACACGTTCAGGACAGATCCAAGTCGCGCCCGGGCCGCCTGCAGCGCGCCCTTTGCCGGGTGCAAAAAGGCGTTCAGGCAGCGTTTGGGCGTCGGTTTCTGCCCCGATGATACGAAAACTAGCAGCCAACCGTTAGTAAGCGGTTCAAATCAGGAGAAAAACCGCCAAAGCGTCGCATTTTGGGCATGTTTTCGGGCGGGGCGGAGGCGGTCGGCGGGCCCCGGTCCAGTCCCGAACAGGGAGGAGACGAGATAGAAGGCCAGATTGGAAACGGTACAGGGCACTGAAAATATTCAGAAACCGCCTGACCTTACCCCGAAAAGCAGCTGGCTGCACATCGGGGTAGATTCCGGTAGGGGGCAGGATTGTATCATAAGGTCTGCCGCCCTCATGTTTCTTCATTTCAAGAGACGCCGTGATCACTTTTGGGAGACGGTGTGACGCAACCTCATCTCTGTTTGTCGCGCTGCAACGCATTTTAGGTCAGCCAGGACCTGGCATTTCAGGCTCATCTAAATGTGGGGAGCGCACGGGCTGCTGGACTTCGTTTTCAACTTCACCGACGGATCGGGGACGGGCTGGCTGCATGGCGGGCGAGGATGCACCTTTAGAGGCATTGAGAACATCGAGCCAGTCCTTGCTGGGCTGCGTGCTGCCCTCGACCCGTGAGGCCGGCGCAAGACGCGTCACCTGCGGCAGAAGCCCGGCGAGCTGCCTGTGCAGGACATCCCCCGCGGCGTCATTGTCGAAACCTGACAGCACCTGCCGACCCTCGGCCAGCTTGACGAGGGCCGTCTCCGTTCTCGGCCCGAACCCACCGCCGGTGCTGACATAGATCGTGTCCTCCCAGGATTCGAGTTCCGCAAGCGCGAGGGCGTCGAGGCCGCCTTCGAACACCACCATGCGCGTGGCGGTTTTCTGATTGCCGAGGACGGAGACCGTCTTCAGGCCACCCTTGGCGAAGCGCGCGGTGTTCTTCCGCCCATCCTTCTCCCACCGCTGTTCGAACCCTACGATATCGCCGGTCTCGGGGTTGCGATGGGCGAAGTAGATGCCGCCAAAGGCGCCACAGCGCACATCGGCTCGAAAGCGCTGGAGCGTCGATGTCGAGATGCCCCGATCCTCTGCATAGGTCCGCTGATCCTCGATATAGGGCGCGTCCTCCCATCTGCGCCGGGCCTCGGTGTGGTCCCGTGGGCTGTCGCCCCGGCGGTGCGCTGCCGTGGGCGCCGGTTTCGGGGTGTCGGCACCCATGATCTCGCGGAACGCCTTGCGCGCATCACCCAAGGTGGATCCGGCGTTGTCCGACAGCCAGAGGTCGATGACCGAGCCAGAGGCGCCGGTCTTGTTATTCGTCCAGACCCAGACCGCCTCTTTCCGCGTCGCTTTGATGGTCTCAGCACCCCGCACATAGGTGCGCCGATCCCGGCCCTGCGGGTCGTTGTGCCCGTCTTTGTGTTTGCGGGCGTAGGACCAGCCACCGCGTGCGGCAACCTCATCGACATGGACGGCACGCATCTTGTCCAACTCATGATGGTCGTTCTCTTTGATCACCTGAGCGATCCGCCGCTTCTTGCTGCTGTCGCCGCGATCGACGTCCGGTGCGGGTTGCGGGTTCGCGACGCTCCGGCGATCTGGCAGTTCTGCTGTGATCCGCTTTTCTTCCCCGCGCGCCACGGTCCGTAGGGCCGACCGGACGGGGTCACGCCCGGAACCGATGGCGTCGATCACGGCTCTGGCTTCAGCTGTCTTGATCTCGACTTCGGTCGCGGCTTCTGCCCGTTCTGCGTCATTTTCCTCGATCGCCTGATCTCGGTGGGCGATGGTCTCCTGGGCCGCCATCTGCGCCGCCCGGGCGTCGGTATCGATCCGGCGCTGCTGACGCTCCAGACGGTCAAGGATCGCATCACACTGGGCCTGAATATCCTTCGGGACGCCATGTACGGACAGACCGGCCCGCGCCGCCTCAAGCGATATCAGGCGCACGAAGTCAGATGACCCCTCAGGTCGCACGGAGGACCATCCCTTTGCCTTGGCGATCGCAATCATGGCCGCGCGCGTCTCCCGAGTGCTGCGCGATGTCGAGAGGCGGTCGCCATGATCGACCAGGGTCACGTTGTCCCTGAAGGTGATCTGAGGGTGGACATCCTGCAGATCGACAAAGCGGACCGCCTCAGACACGGCGGGATCGAGATGGAGATCACAGTAAATACGGCGCAAGAGGGTCAGCTTGAACGCCGAGGATGCGGTTGCTTTTCGATCTTCCTCCGAGAACACCCCGGATAGGCTTTCTATCTCCTTATGATCTCCTTTGCGATCATTGACGTATGCGCCGCCCGGATCTTCATAGGCCCCGAGCCGTGCCTCCATCCTGCCGATGGAGAACTTCGACCCAAAGGCCGAGGCTTTCGCGAATTCGGTGCTGCCCAGGATGCCGATCCGCGCGCCGGACCCGGCCCTGTAATATCGCAGCCCGAGCGCCCCGAGTTCGGCGTGAAGGCCCTGCCAGTCCCGCGCGGAGGCAACGACCTCTGCAAACCGGGCCTTCAGGGCGTTGGGGATGCTGTGTTCGAATGACTCGATCCCGATCGATTTCTCAAACTTTCGGGCGCCGGAGGTTTTTGGCCTCTGCCCGGCGTCCCGGGCAGCCTGCTTCTTGTCCCAGGCCTCCGGGTTGGGCTTCAACGCGACTGCGCCGTCGGCCGAGACATCGAAGTCAAACCGGCCCCGGTCATGCGACCAGCCTTGTGCCAGTTCGATCTCGCGGCAAGCCTTTTCGATCCGGAGATGATCATTCGACTTTGACCAGACCTTTCCGGTGATGGGGTGAACGGTGTTACAGACCAAGTGGACGTGTCGCCGTTTTGTGTCGTGATGCGTCCCGATGACGATCTGATGGTCCTCGAGCCTCAGGCTGCGGATCATGTGGTCCGCGGCCTCAATCATCTGGTCGTCCGTCGGCTGCTCCAGTTCATGCCAACTGAGGACCAGATGGTAATACGGTTTAATGCACCTGCTGTTCAGCTCGGACGTAAGGCGCATGTCCTCGGCCGCGTTCTGCCAGTCGCTTGAGGCGAGGTTGCGCAGCTCTACGCGGGCCGCCTTGCCGCAGACATAGGCCACGCCAGGCTTGAAGGCGTCCGGGCGGCCACCGGACCCCTTCTCCCCCTCTCTCTTGATCGCCTCGCCGATCATGCCAGCAGGGCCCGGATCTCTGCGGAGGCCTTCTCAACAGCGGCGATGGCATCATGAATCACGCGCATGTCATCGGCCGAAAAGACGGTGAGACGCCCTGCGTTCGCGGCATAGGCGAGTTGGTTCAAGTTGGAGCCTTGCTTTCCCAGCTCGCCTTTGATGCGCAGCAGGTCATGGCGCTCGCGGCGCTCAAGCTCGGCCTCACCGAAGACGAAAGCAGCATGATAATCACGGTGGTTCGTAAACCCGGCCCTGCGTGCCCGCGCGATGAACCGGTGCAGCTCTTCATCGTCCACCCGCTGCTGAAGGAGGTTGTTCCTTCTCCGGCGGTTTGATCTCTGTTTCCCGTCACCTGACCGTGCCATGTCCGCTCAGCCCCAATTCGCCCTTCTTCCTTTTTATGACCCCTCCGTGAAAAAACCTAACGCACCCCTTCCCCTAACGCCCATAGCTGATCCCGCCGACGCCATCTGGCGGAGAAGGAGATCAGCCCATCACCGCTGAACGAAACATCCGATTTGGCCGCCGTCGGTCAGGAACGGCGGCTCGGCGCAGAGGCCTCGAGCTTCGAGAAAGAGATACATCCCCCAAGCCGTGGTACCGGCGAGGCATGCGGCAACAAGGGCACCGACCACGGCCGCGACAATAAGCTGCCGCCGGGAGATGCGGTCGGCTGTCGTGATCGATTTTTGCGCCGCGTTTCGGGCGATCTTGTCGGAGGCCTGCTCAATGATCCGTGCGATCGCTTTCTGCGCCTCGGCGCTGGCGATCGGGCCGGCACGGTCCGGGATCGCTTGCAACTCGTCCAGAACGCGCTCGACGTATCGCAAGGTATCAATCCGGCCCGACCTGATTGCGCGGTCATAGTAATCGAGAACCATGATGACCGGCCAGAGTTCGTCCCGCGGGGAGAGACCAAGACCCGCCTTAACCCCCAACAACCGGGCCCGGTCTTGTTCGGTAGGTGCGCGACGGTAGATCTGGGTGAACAAGTCTTCCGGAAGCTCGGTCATTCGATAAGCCCAGCAATCTTCATCTGCTCGGACCAGGACCTGACAGCTGCCTTTACGCGCATCTTCTGAAGCGTGGAAAGCTTATCCGAGGTTTGTGCGGTGATCAGGTTCAGGGATCCGTTCTCCAGAATATCATTCACACGGGGGTCGAGCCGGATCATGTCGATAATGGCTGCCCCGCGCGCTTCGAGATCAGCTTTGACCTGGGTCGTGTCGAACAATCTGAAATCGCGGTCCTCGCGCCAGTTGCGTACGACGATCCAGCGCGTGGCATCTGGGAGGGCCGCCAGTTCCGCCTTGAGTGCGACGAGCGGCGACCGGGTCTGATCGATCACGAAGACAATAGTCAATTCGGCGTCGATCTCGGTCAGCAGCAATTCGAGGCTGAACCCATCTTCAGAAGCGCCGCCCTGATTCAGCTTCTTTGTGACGTCCGAGCCCCGCGCGGGCAAATCAGTCAGGACATCCCCTGGGCTTTCCGCGATGACGTCAAAGAGGGCATTGCGGCCTGTGGGTGTCATGACGTTGATGCAGTGGACATCCAGTTTCCCGTCTTGAAACGCCGCGTGGAGGCCCGGGTTTTTGTTGTCGCCATCGACCAATGTGACCGGTAGGCCATTCTGGAGCATCACGGCGGCCATCCGCTTTGCGACTTCGGTTTTGCCGACGCCGCCTTTGTCCCCATGTATGAAAAAAATCCGCTTCACAGGTCGCCTCCTTGATCTCGAAAATCGGATGCGGGGGCCTCTTTTTGACCCTTTGTCATGCCCTTGTCCGGGACGGCCTGTATCCTGGTTTCCGCAGGACCGGTCCGGCGCGTCCATGACCGTGTCGGCGCGATCCCGGCCTGAGTTCTGGCGCGGCGCACGTAGGTTTTAAACGTGTTCACCTTGAACTGCTCGCCATCCGGGAGCGTCTTGTTGAGTTCGGCGCAGATCTCTTCCAGAGAGAACCCAGCCGTCATCTTCGCGTGTATATCCTTGATCAGGCCGGTGACGAAATCGGCCCTTGTCAGTTTCTTCTCCCGTTGCGCCGACATCGACTTGAGCGCTGCCTTCGCGTCTTTCAGGTGTTCCGGTTTGAGTGCCATGCTGTTATCCTCGCTCTACACGGCAAGTGTCTTCGATGACCGTGAAAATACGAAAATAAATCTTCGGAATCCTCTTCCGGAATGACCTGCTGCCTAGCAGGGTATGGCGACGGTAAACCGTCCCCCCCTGATCCAGCAGCGGCGGCGACACTGAGGTGTCTTCTTCTCGCAGGATGGGGAACTTGTCGGCGCCGGGGGCTTCTCCGCGGTGCGTTTGGGGCAGTAGGGGAAGAGAGAATAACACAAGGCGAAACAGGTCTTGCACCGATGGACCGGGAGATGGGCTTCGGCGGGCACCATTTTGGGGCAGACCCTAGATGACGCCCTAAGCGTGATCTCTGTGCCGTTTAACGATGTCAGTGACGGTATTTTTGGAAATGCCGAGATCGCGCGCAATCCATCGGTATGATTTGCCGTCTTGAACGGCCTGCAGCACCTTCGGGGCTAGCTTATCAGACTTGGGTCGCTGTCCCGGCTGTCGCCCAAGCTTTTTGCCGCGGGCCCGTGCAGCGGCCAGGCCGGATTTCACGCGCTCGCTGAGAAGGTCGCGCTCGAATTGGGCGATCCCGGCCAGCATTGTGGCCATCATCCGACCGTGAGGTGTATCGAGCTCGAAGGTCATGCCGTTCATAGCCACGACCGAGACTTTCCAGCCCGCAAGGCGATTGAGGGTATCGAGCAGGTCCTGAGTGGACCGCCCCCACCGGGAAAGCTCGCTGACCAGAATGGCGTCTATATGCCGGGCCTGCGCGAGATTGAGGATCTGATTGCGGGCGGCGCGATTGGCTGAGGCCCCGGAGGCCGTTTCCTTGAACATGCCGACCACGTCATAGCCGCCGCGTTCCGCAAATGCGGTCAGTTCCGCGACCTGCCGCTCACAGGACTGATCAGAAGTCGAAACTCTGGCGTAGATGGCCGCGCGGTTTTTCATATCCTATCGCTCTGCTGCTTGAGGATGTGTCCCAATTGAACCCCCTCGGAATTTGGCCTTGCAAGCCTTTGATATTGCTGGTGCGGATTTTGTCCTGAACAGACTAATGACTAACAAGGACAAGGCCACATGCCAAGACGCTCTATTCTGACCGCGCGCCAACGCGCGGCGCTGATCGACCTTCCGAAAGACGAAGCCGGCATCCTCCACCACTACACGCTGTCGGATCATGACATCGAAATCATTCGGACCCGTCGCCATGCACGCAATCGCCTCGGCTTTGCTCTTCAGCTTTGTGCGTTCCGGTATCCTGGCCGACTGTTGGTGTCGGGTGAGGTCATTCCGGAGGCCGTCAGTCGCTTCATCGCCGCACAGCTTGGCGAAGAGATGGATGAGCTTTCCCATTACGCTGAGACCGACGTAACGCGGCGAAGGCATCTGGTCGACTTGCGCCAAGCCTACGGCTTCAGGATGTTCTCCGGTCACCGCGCACGCGAGCTGAAGGCCTGGCTTGCGGGTGAGGCGGAGAACGCGACTACCAACCATGATTTTGCCCGCCGATTTGTCGATGAGTGCCGCCGGACCAGAACCATCCTGCCGGGCGTGTCCGTGATCGAGCGCCTCTGCGCGGATGCGCTGGTCGCGGCGGAACGTCGGATCGATAGCGCCATCGTAGCCCGGCTGGATGAGCCGATGAAAGCCCGCCTTGATGCCCTGCTTACGGATATGGTCGAGGGCAAGGTCAGCCGGTTCGTCTGGCTGCGCCAATTCGAGGTGGGTCAGAACTCGGCCGATGCCAGTCGCCTGCTCGACCGGCTGGAATTTCTGCATCAGATGAACCTGTCGCCTGACATCCTTTCGGGCATTCCACCCCATCGGGTGACCCGCCTGCAGCGTCAGGGGGAACGCTATTTTGCCGATGGCCTGCGCGACATCAGCAGTGATCGCCGCCTGGCCATCCTCGCGGTCTGCGCGGTCGCATGGCGTGCGGCGCTTGCGGACGCGGTCATCGAGACCCACGATCGGATCGTGGGCAAGACATGGCAGGGTGCCAAGAAGCTCTGCGATGCCAAGATCGCTGACGCAAAGACGGCGGTGCAGGACACCCTGCGCGCCTTCAAATCCCTTGGTGCCGCCTTGCTCGACGCCAGAAGCGATGGCGCGCCCTTGGATCAGGCGACGGAACTGGCCTGCGGGTGGGAACGGCTTGAAGGCTTGGTGGCCATCGCCGCCGAGTTGACGGACACGATGGCCGCTGACCCCTTGGCGCATGTTGGCCAAGGCTATCACCGGTTCCGGCGCTATGCCCCGCGCATGCTGCGCGCGTTGGATATCCAGGCGGCGGGTGTCGCAGCGCCCTTGCTGCAGGCCAGCACGCTGATCGCGGACGATCAGAGACCCGAGGAACGACCGGTTGGCTTCCTGCGACGCAGTTCGAAATGGCACCGCCATCTGAACGCTGAGGACGGTGACGGCCATCGGCTCTGGGAAGTGGCGGTGTTGTTCCACCTGCGGGATGCGTTCCGCTCCGGCGATATCTGGGTGCCTCATTCCCGACGCTACAGCGATCTGAAACAGGCTCTGGTTCCCGCCGAGGCGGTGAAGGATATGCCAAGATTGGCCGTGCCGCTTGATCCGGAAGCCTGGCTTGCCGACCGCAAGGCACGCATGACCGAAGGCCTGACGCGGCTGGCAAAGGCAGCGCGTGACGGGGCCATCCCCGGCGGCTCGATCGAGAACGGCATCCTGAAACTCGACCGCCTGAGTGCGGCGGTGCCGCAAGAGGCGGACGAGCTGGTGCTCGATCTCTACGACCGGCTGCCCGCCGTACGGATCACCGAGCTGATGCAGGAGGTCGATGCGGATATCGGCTTCACGGAAACCTTCATCAGTGCGCAAACCGGCGCGCGCTGCAAAGACCAGATCGGCATGCTGACGGTGTTGCTGGCCGAGGGCCTGAACCTCGGGCTCAGCAAGATGGCCGAGGCGACCAACACCCATGATTACTTCCAGCTTTCCCGTCTGTCGCGATGGCATGTGGAGAGCGACGCCATCAACCAGGCCCTCGCCATGGTGATCGAGGCGCAATCCCGCCTGCCCATGGCCAGGTTTTGGGGTGGTGGCATGACTGCCTCCAGCGATGGGCAATTCTTCCCCGCCGCCCGGCAGGGCGAAGCGATGAACCTCATCAACGCGAAATACGGCTCCGAGCCGGGCCTCAAGGCCTACACCCATGTCTCCGATCAGTTCGGCCCTTTCGCGACCCAGAACATTCCCGCCACCGTGAGCGAGGCACCCTATATCCTGGACGGGCTGTTGATGAACGAGGCGGGGCGGAAGATCACAGAGCAATATGCTGACACCGGCGGGTTCACCGATCACGTCTTTGCCGTAACCTCGCTGCTTGGGTTCCGATTCATCCCGCGGATCCGTGACCTGCCATCCAGACGGATCTACCTCTTCGACCCGGCGTCAGCGCCAAACGAATTGCGCAGCCTGATCGGTGGCAAGATCCGAGAGGGCCTTGTCGTCCAGAACTGGCCCGGTGTGCTGCGGTCTGCCGCCACGATGGTGACAGGCGTCATACCGCCCAGTCAGTTGCTCAAGAAGTTCGCCGCCTATCCGCGCCAGCACGAGTTAGCTCTGGCGCTCCGCGAAATCGGCCGCGTCGAGCGCACCCTCTTCATCATCGAGTGGCTCCTCGACGCCGACATGCAGCGGCGGGCCCAGATTGGCCTGAATAAGGGCGAGGCACATCACGCTCTGAAAAACGCCCTGCGCATCGGGCGGCAGGGCGAAATCCGGGATCGTACAGCCGAAGGGCAGCACTACCGCATGGCCGGTCTCAACCTGCTCGCCGCCATCATCATCTACTGGAACACCAAGCACCTCGGTCAGGCTGTAGCCGCGCGGCAGCGGGCCGGGTTGAATTGCGATCCCGCTCTGCTCGCGCACATCTCCCCGCTCGGATGGGCCCACATCCTGCTCACCGGCGAATACCGGTGGCGGCGGTAAGCCAGGGTGAAGTTGTGAAGTAATCACCCCCAATTTCTTGCCACCTTCACAGCCACGAAACGCGCGCACCACGCTCACCGCCACAATGAAGGCAACCACAGGGCTCAAATTGAAGGGGTGTAGGGGGCGTCAGAGCCTTGTGATACGATCCTGCCCCCTACCGGAATCCACCCCACATCGGGCGTGACCGCGTCCGATCAACCCGATCAAATTATCTGAAAAAGGGGTGAGAGGGCTAAAATAAAATTAAACCACAGGCTGATAGGCTGCGGTTGTTTGCCCCCCATCCGATCCGCAGGCCCTCCGCCGGGCAGGCGGGCGGCGCTTTGCTACAGGTGATACAGTATGGTTCACAAGTCCTCCGCAGATCCCGCAGTCGATCCCACCGCAGATCCCGCAGCTGGTGGGACGCGCGCCGCGCGCCGCTTCCGGCCGTTTTCCAGCATCGGGGCCAAGCTGGTGCTGATCCTGCTGGCGATGGGGGCTGCCTCGGCCGGGATCGGGGTGCTGGTGTCGCTGGTCTTTGCCCGGGTGTCCGATGACATGGGGGTGCTGACTCAGGACATGCTGCCGCAGCTGGAGGTCAGCGCCCGGCTGACCGAGGCCACCGGCCTGACCCGCAATGCGATGACGGATATCCTGCTGGCCGATGATGCCGCAGAGCTGCAGGACCGCCGCAGCCAGATGGAGGCGGCGACCCAGCGCCTGCAGGAGGAGGTCACCGGCCTGCCCTCGGATCTGCGCGCCGAGTATGAGGCCGTGGTGACCCAGACGGTGCAGTCGCTGAATGCGCTGATGGCGGCGCGGGAAACCACCTTTGACAGCGAGGCCCGGATCGCGGCGCAGATCGATGATCTGCAGGAGAACAGCCAGCATCTGCAGAACACGCTGCTGAGCGCCGCCGAGGCCGCCTATTCCAACCTGCAGACCGGGGGCGATGCCACGATGTCCGCGATCGAAGACGCGCTTCTGGTGCTGGTGGAGGAAAATTTTGCCGGGCTGCAAAGCCTTCTGGAGGCGCAGGGCGATATCAACCTTCTGTCCGGGGTGGCGCTGGCGCTGGGGCAGACCCGGGATCCGTCTTTGAAAAAAGCCCTGTCCAATATCGCCAAAAGCTCGACCGCGCGGCTGGAAAACCTGCCCGAGCGGCTGGTGGAGATGGAGGTAGACCCGGTTGAAGCGGGCATCGTCGAAGAGGCGCTTGCCATCTTTGACCAGATGATGAACGCGCGCCGCTCCGAGCAGAAAGAGCTGCGCCCCATGGTGCTGGATCACCGCCAGGCCAGCGCCAATGTGCTGAACAAGGCGATCGAGGACATGGTCTTTGTGCTGGAAATCGTCGCCGAGGAAACCGTCGAGGAAAGCCGCGATGCGGTGCAGAGCCTGCTGGACAATGAAATCGGTGTGTTGAAACAGCTTCTGGAAATGAACACCGAGGTCAACGCCCTGCAGCTGGCGGCGCTGCAGGTGCTGGCCGCCGACCGTGTCGCCGCGGTTGAAGAGGCCGGTGCGCCGCTGCAGGCCGCGGCCACGGCGCTGATGGCCTTCCGTGATATTGCTGGCGGGCAATTCGCTGCCGATCTGGAACAGATCGCTGCCGATGCCGATCCGGAGACCGGTCTTGCCGCCTCGCGGATTGCCACGATCCGTGCCCGCGCCGAAACCGTCTCTGCCTCGCAGGAGGCGGCCAGCGCGGTGGCCGAAATCGCTTTGCGGGCGGCGGCGCTTAGCGCTGACAACCAAGGCGCCATCGCCGAGATGGCCGGCTCTGTCTCCCGCGATGTGAAGGCGGCGCAAACCCGGATGCAGACCCTCTGGGCGGTCTCGGCGGCGGTGCTTTTGGCGGCGATGGTGCTGACCCGGCTGCTGATCACCCGGCCGCTGGCCCGGATCAGCGAGACCACGGAAAACCTGGCGGGCGGCGATCTCAGCCCGGTCACCGGTTTTGACCGCTCCAGCAGCGAAATCCGCCGCATCGCCCAGGCCCTGTCGGTGTTCCGCAACGGGCTGGTGGAAAAGGAAGAGATTTCAAAGGCGGCCGAGGCCGAACGCCAGCAGCATCTGGCGCAGCAGACGGCTGCCGTCAGCGCCATCGGTCAGGGGCTGGAACGGCTTGCCGAAGGCGATCTGACGGTACGGATCCACGACGAGATGAGCGCGGGCTACGGCAAGCTGCGCGACGATTTCAACCGGGCACTTGGCGCGCTGGAAGATTCCGTGCGCAGCCTCAGCCAGAGCGGCCAGTCCACCGCCAGCGGCACCACCGAGATTTCCGGCGCCGCGCGCGATCTGTCAGCCCGCTCGGAACATTCGGCGCAGACCCTGGCCTCTACCGCGGCGGCGCTCAACGAGCTGTCAGTCTCGGTCGAAAGCACCGCGCAGGCCTCGGGCGAGGCTTCGGCCTCGGTGGAGACCGCGCGCCGCAACGCCAGCGAAAGCATGGATGTGGTCCAGCGTACCTTTGCCGCCATGGAGGCGATCAAGGAAAGCTCGGACAAGATCGCCAAGATCATCGGCCTCATCGACAGTATCGCCCAGCAGACCAATCTTCTGGCGCTGAATGCCGGGGTCGAGGCGGCACGGGCCGGATCCGTGGGCAAGGGTTTTGCGGTGGTCGCCTCCGAGGTGCGCAACCTGGCGCATCGCTCGAAAGAGGCCGCCAACGAGATCGCCAGCCTGGTGGCCGAAAGCAGCGAACATGTGGAACTGGGCGCCGATCTGGTCGGGCGCACCGGCGAGGTGATCAACGAGATTTCGCAATCGGTCTCCAGCGCGGCCGAGCTGATGCAGAATATCTCGCGCGCCTCGGCGGAACAGTCCAGCAACCTGCAGGAGGTGAATGGTGCGGTGGCCAATCTGGACGATGCCACCACCAAGAATGCCGCCCTGTTCGAAGAGGTGACCTCGGCCTCCATTTCCCTGTCGCAGGAGGCGCAGGCCATGGCCGAGGCGCTGGACCGATTCCGCACCGGTACGGCAGCGGGGGGCATGGCAGAGCCGTTCGAAGAGGCGCCGCGCCTGTCGGCCTGACCGGCCCGTGCGCCTGCTTCCCCTGCCTCAGTCTGTCTGATCTTCGGCTGGAACTGCCCGCCGGATCAGGCGCTGGCAGCTTCGATGGCTTCGACCACCTGGTCCACGGTGCGCATCAGAAGAGCATTATCCTCGCATTCCGCCATCACCCGGATCAGCGGCTCGGTGCCGGATTTGCGGATCAGCAGACGCCCCTGCCCCATCAGCGCCGCCTCAGCATCGCGGATCGCGTCCTGAACGCCGGTCTCTTCCAGCGGCGTCTGCCCGGCGCCAAAGCGCACGTTCTTCAGAAGCTGCGGCACCGGATCGAACTGGCGCACCAGCTGAGAGGCCGCCTGCCCGGTCTGCACCATGGCGGCCAGCACATGCAGCCCCGCCATCAGCCCGTCGCCAGTGGTGGCGTAATCGCTCATCACGATATGCCCGGATTGTTCACCGCCAAGGTTGAACCCGCCCGCGCGCATCGCCTCGACCACGTAGCGGTCGCCGACGGCGGTGCGTTCCAGCCTGAGACCCCGGTCCTCAAGGAAGCGTTCCAGCCCGAGGTTCGACATCACCGTGGCCACCAGCGCGCCGCCTGCCAGCCGGCCTGCCTCGGACCAGCGCGCTGCCAAGAGCGCCATCAGCTGATCGCCATCGGCAATGGCGCCGTTCTCGTCGATGACGATCACCCGGTCGGCATCCCCATCCAGGCAGATCCCCACGTGGGCGCCATGGGCGACCACCATTTCGGCGGCCGCCTGCGGCTGGGTAGAGCCGCAGCCGCGGTTGATATTGGTGCCATCGGGGGATGTGCCCATGGCGATCACCTCGGCGCCCAGCTCCCAGAGGATTTCCGGCGCGGCGCGGTGGGCGGCGCCATTGGCGCAATCCACCACCACCTTCAGCCCATCCAGACGGATATCGCGCGGCAGCGAGGATTTCACCCGCTCGCCATAGCGAAAGCGCGCATCGTCGATCCGCTTGGCGCGGCCGATATTGCCCGCCTGCGCCGGTTCCACCCCGGCCTCGATCAGGGCTTCGATCTCGATCTCCGCCTGATCGGAGAGCTTGAAGCCGTCGGGGCCGAAGAATTTGATGCCGTTATCCTCGGCCGGGTTGTGGCTGGCCGAGATCATCACGCCAAGATCGGCGCGCATAGAACGCGTCATCAGCCCTACCGCCGGGGTCGGCACCGGCCCCAGCAGGAGCACGTTCATGCCGGTGGAGGTCAGGCCGGCGGTCAGCGCGTTTTCGAACATATAGCCCGACAGGCGGGTGTCCTTGCCGATCACCACCCGGTGGACGCCGCCGGCCTCGCGCCGGAAATAACGCCCGGCGGCGGCGCCGATGCGCAGCGCCATATCGGCGGTCATCGGGTGGGTGTTGGCGGTGCCGCGCACCCCGTCGGTGCCAAAGAGTTTGCGCATGGGTCGGTTCTTCTTTCCGTCAAATGTCCCCAAAGCCGGTCGCTGCCTAAAGGCGCAGGTCCGAGGCCTCGGGCGGCAGGATGTATTTCAGATCATAAAGCAGCGCGCCGGGGGTGCCATAGGCGCGGATCGCCTCGGCACCCATCTGCCGGAAGGCATCATGGGCCACCGCCAGCATCACCCCGTCATAGCGCCCCGCGGCGGGCTCGGCGACCAGGGGGATACCATATTCCCGCAGCGCCTCCTCGGGGTCGGCATGGGGGTCATGGACCTCGGGGAGGACGCCGAATTCCTCAAGCGCGCGCAGCACGTCGATGACCCGGGTATTGCGCAGATCGGGGCAGTTCTCCTTGAAGGTCAGCCCCATCACCAGCCCCGCGCGCCCGCCACCGGCAGGCCCCGGCGCAGCATCGCCTTGACCATTTCCCCCGCCACATAGGCACCCATACCATCGTTGAGCCGCCGCCCCGCCAAGAGGATCTCGGGGTGATAGCCAAGGCTTTCGGCCTTATGCGTCAGGTAATAGGGATCGACGCCGATACAGTGCCCGCCCACCAGACCCGGGCGGAAGTTGAGGAAATTCCACTTGCTGCCTGCCGCCTGCAGCACTGCTTCGGTATCGATACCCATGCGGTTGAAGATCATCGCCAGCTCGTTGATCAGGGCGATATTGATGTCGCGCTGGCTGTTCTCGATCACCTTGGCGGCCTCGGCCACCCGGATCGAGGGCGCGGGATGGGTGCCGGCCTGCACCACCTGGCGGTAAAGCGCATCGACCTGTGCCGCCACTTCGGGGGTCGAGCCGGAGGTGACCTTGACGATATCGGCCAGGCGCCGGGTCTTGTCGCCGGGGTTGATCCGCTCCGGCGAATAGCCGACGTGGAAATCCCGGTTGAACACCAGCCCAGAGGTGGCTTCGAGCACCGGCACGCAGTCTTCCTCGGTGGCGCCGGGATAAACTGTGCTTTCATAGATCACCAGATCGCCGGGTTTCAGCGCGGCGCCCACGGTCTCCGAGGCGCGCAGCAGCGGCGTCAGATCCGGGCGGTGGCTGGCATCCACCGGGGTCGGGACGGTAACGATGAAGATCGTGCAACCGGCAATCTCGCCTGGGTCCGAGGTAAAGGAGAGCTGGCCTGCCCCGGTCAGATCATCGGCGGCGATCTCGCCGGTGCGATCCCGGCCGCCGCGCAACTCGGTGATACGGTCCGCGCTGATGTCGAATCCCAGGGTCGGGCGCTGCTGGCCAAAGGCCACCGCCAGCGGCAGGCCCACATAGCCAAGGCCGATCACGCAAATCCGCGCCTCTGGATCGCTCATGCCGGGGTCCTTTTCCTGTTCGGGCCGGGAAACGTGCCGAAAATCCTGCCGGGGGTCGGGAGAATGACCGGATCGGCAGGTGTCTGACCCTTGGCTATAAACGGCTGTGAATGGGGCTTCAACAGGGTGCAAAAAAGCGGGCCACAGAGGACCCGCTTTTTCACAATATCGTTTGCCGGACCGTGCCGACCTGCGACCGCCTGGCTTAGTTGCTGGTGGTCGTGGTGGTGGTGGTGCCGGTTTCGTTGTCGTCGTTGGTGATAACGCCGATCAGAACTGCACCTGCAATGATACCTGCACCCAGACCGCCTGCGCCCAGGCTACCGCCGAGACCGGCTTCGCCACCGCTTGTCTGTGCGGATGCGGATGTTGCGGCCATTGCGGCCAGTGCGAATGCTGCGAAGAATTGTTTCATGATCCAAACTCCTGTGGAGACCTTTGAGGCTGACACTATGCGACGACGTCTTTCAATTCAACGAAAGGAGAGGCTGTAGCGGGCAGAAAAAAACATTTTTTTTGAACGTTGCGCGAAAACCGCTCAACCTCTGCGAAATGCGGGGAAAATAAGGCGGAAAAGGCGACACTTCGCTCAGAGTGTCAGCTGGCGGATACGCAGATAGCCGGTGGTGGGACCGGCCCATTGCCGCGATTGCCACAAATGGCCGCTGCGGGAATCAATCCAGTAGTCATTGACCACCACGCCAGATTCGCCGCCCGGGCCGGATTCGCAGCGTTCCTGCAGATGCCGGGTCTGGTAGGTTAACTCGATGATTTCGATGGTCTCTGTCCCCAGATCAGAGACCGTGCAGGCCAGGGTGAAGACCTCGGACCGGTTGTCGAGCGCGGCAAATTCATAGCGCCGCGCGCCCGTACCCGCAGGTCCCATCACGCTGCCCCCCTCATGGACCAGCGCCGAAGCAGACAGCATGTCGTTGCGCAGCCCGCGGGTGGCGGTGAGCACGCCGTTGCGCATCGCCAGCGTCACCGCGTCCTCGGTCAGCCAGACGGTGACCTGACCCGGGGTGCTGTCCTGTTTCACCAGCTGCGGCTGCAGATAGGCGCGCTGGCCGTCGTCCTCGATGGTGACCTCGATATAGGTCTCATCCAGGCTGTCGAGCAGCGCCCGGGTGACCGGCGGGCGTTCGGGCTTGCGCTGCAGGCGTTGCTTCACCTGCTGGCCGACGACCTGCATGATTTCCACCTCAAGCGGTGCATCCTGCGGCCCGCCGCTGCAGGCGGCCAGCACAAGCGCAGCGCTGAGGATCCCGGCGAGCGCGCGCAGGGGGCGGGTCAGCTGTGTCATAATCATTCCCAGAACCTCGCCCGTTGCGCCCGCAGGCTGCGGCGGTGGGCGGTGCGCACATCGCCGTAAAGACCGCCGACCCCGCCGACGCGCTGGCCGCCGTCGCGCTGGATCGGGCGGATGGTCAGCCCGTAGGCGTTGCGGGTTTCCTTGCCCAGGAGCCAGCCCAGCGGAATGCGGAAATAGAACCCCTTGTCAAAGGAACCTTCGCCGAACTCCGCAGCCGAGACATTGGTCAGGGTAAAGAAACCGCCGACCTTGAAGCCGTTCTCGAATTCCCGGAACAGGCTGAAGGTGCCGCCGTAATCCCCCGCCAGATAGCGCCCGACATCGATCTGCGCCTGATAGCTTTCGCCCAGCTCCAGATAGGC
The DNA here is from genome assembly GCF_041300735.1 of Phaeobacter sp. SYSU ZJ3003. Taxonomy (NCBI): domain Bacteria; kingdom Pseudomonadati; phylum Pseudomonadota; class Alphaproteobacteria; order Rhodobacterales; family Roseobacteraceae; genus Phaeobacter; species Phaeobacter sp. SYSU ZJ3003. Next base: position 28,025 of record NZ_PXNU01000049.1, read on the forward strand.
CGAGGCATGGCCGGTGAAGGTCTTGTAATCGCGGAAAGACAGGCGCTGGTCGTAATCGCGCTGAATGACATAATTGGCCTCGACCCCCAGCGCCAGCGGGCTGGAGACCGGTTTCCACAGCACCTCGCCGGACAGACCGCCATACATGCTTTCGAACAGGCCGGCGCGCAGGCGGGCATAGACGTTGCGCCGCGGCTGCCAGCTGCGGTCCACGTAGAGGTTTTCCAGCGTGGTGCCATATTGCGCATAGAAGGACTGGTCGGTGCGCACATGCGGCAGCACCGAGTTCGACGCCCGCCCGTCCTGCACGTTGCCCCAGGCCCGCTGGCGGATGGTGCCGGCGATGCGCCAGCCCGGCGCCGGGGAATAGCCTGCCGCAAAATCCACCCCCACATCCAGCCGGAAGGGCCGGGCCGGGTCGAAATAGGCCGGCGCCGCATAGGGGCTGATGGAGCGGGTGAAGGCGGGATAAAGTTCCTCCGAGAAGATTGCCGTCTCAGGCAGTGGCCCGGCGCCGGTCACCGCCGCCACCGCCATCAGACCATCAGAGGCCTCGGGCGAGAATTCCAGCTCTTCCAGATCGGAGCGCCGGATCACTGTAGTGGACAGTCCCATGCCCGAACGCACCGGGATGATGCGGAAGGTCTCGATCGAAGGCGGCAGCGTCAGCGCCATGGTGCGCGCCACCCGGCCCACTGCGATGGCATAGGAGCGGTACCGCGGGTTGCGGAACCGCACCTCGGCCTCGGTCCCCTTGAGATCGATCGCCTCCAGGATCAGCCCGTGCGGTTTCAGCCCTTCAGCCACCAGATCGCGGAACCGGGTGCGTTTATATTCGCTTTCGGTCCAGTCCTGGCTCCAATGTTCCTCTTTCGTGGCCCATTGGCTGCGCGGCACGATGGGCGCCGGGGCGGGCACCTGGGTCGCGATGATCGGGTGCCGGGGCTTCAGCTGGAACTGCGCGGTGATGCCAAGTTCGGAGCCATACATGTAATAGGCGCCGATGCGGGTGGTCTTGGACCATTGGTACTCCAGCCCGTAGTTCACCTGCGACTTGCGCTCGAAGACATTGGAGATGCGGGTCTCGGTCACATAGGCGTCCGAGGAATACTCCGCCTTGACGGACCAGCGTTCATTGGCCTGCCATTCGATGCCCGCAAAAGGCGCGAAATCGCCGCGGAACCATTGATCATAAGACAGGTTACCGCCGGTGCCGCCGCCAACAAAACTGGGGCGCTTGCCGCCGATATTGCCAATCGCCCCGTAAGAGCCGAGCCGCCCCCAGCCCAGACCGGCCGAGACCTTCAGCTGGCCGGGGCTGCGCCCGGGCGCGCCGCCAAAACGCAGGGGCGGCGTCTCGATCCGCTTGGTGGCGACCAGATATTCCGCTGCATAGACCCCGGTGCCGGCGAAATCCTGCAATCCCATGGTCAGTTCCGGCAGGTAGCGCCGCTCGCGCAGCAGGCGGAAGCGCACGTCGAAACCGCGGTCGTAATAGGTGTTGAAGCCAAAGAGGTTGAGGTTGCGGATGCCGTTGTAGCGGAAGGAGGCGCTGAGCCAGGGCAGCGCCTGAAAGGTCAGGTTGTAGCGGCTCTGCCCGCCGAACCAGGAAAAGGTGGTGGCGAAATGCCCGTCCGGCAGCATTTCGGCGCTTGGCGTGTCCATCAGGCCGGGGGTGCCGTAGAAATTGAGCCCCGGTGCTGCGGGCGGCTCCAGACTGGGCGCATCAAAGTTATCGACCTGCGCCGCAGTGGCAAATCCCGGCGCCGGGGCGGCGTCCTGCGCCACAGCGCCAGAGGCGCCTGCGCAGATCCCCGCGATGATCGCGGCAGAAAACCCAGAGGTGCCCGACCCTGCGAAAGAGGGCCAAACGCGCCGGAACGTATATCTGCGGGAAGAGGTCACGACGGTCCTGACTGTCTGAAAATGCCTGCCTCAGGCGGTTAGAACACAGAATCCTGAACCGGATCAACGGTCAGAACAGCGCGGCGCGCGCTTATGAGGTTTTCCGGTCCGCGGGGGGCTGGGTGTAGCCTTCGACCCAGCGCATCACCACCTGCCGGGCTGCGCTCTCGTCTCCGGCGGCCACTGCCTGACGCAGCCCGCGCAACAGGGCGGCGGTTTCGAGTTCCGACAGCACGGTTTCCCGGGCGCAGAAGATCTTCTGATGCCGGGTGCCGATCACTTCCTGGCTGAGGGTCAGCTCCTCTTCCATCTTCTCGCCGGGGCGCAGCCCGATGATGTGGATGGCGATATCGCCTTCGGGATTGTCTTCATCGCGCACCGTGTAACCGGCGCTGGCAATCACCTGACGGGCCAGCTGCAGGATCGAGACCGGCTCGCCCATGTCCAGCACGAAGACCTCGCCGCCCATGGCCTCGGCGCCGGCCTGCAGCACCAGCTGCACCGCCTCGCGGATGGTCATGAAATAGCGTTTCACATTGGGATCGGTGACGGTCACCGGGCCGCCGCGGCTGATCTGCTCCTGAAACAGCGGCACCACCGAGCCGGAAGAGCCCAGCACATTGCCGAACCGCACCATGGTGAAGACGGTGTTCGGATGGCGGCTGGCCAGATCCTGCACGGTCAGCTCGGCCATGCGTTTGGAGGCGCCCATCACATTGGTCGGGCGCACCGCCTTGTCCGAGGAAATCAGGATGAAGCGTTCCACCCCCGCCTGCGCTGCCGCCCGGGCCAGGGTTTCGGTGCCAAAGACGTTGTTGGCCAGGCCCGGCAGCGGGTTGGCCTCGACCAGGGGGACGTGTTTATAGGCTGCCGCATGCAGCACCACCTGAACGTCGTGGGTGTTCAGCACCAGCCGCACCTGACGCGGATCGGTGACCGATCCCAGCACCGGCACAACCTCGATCCCGGTGCCCGCAGTCAGCTGCTTCATTTCCTGATGCACGGTATATAGCGCCAGCTCAGAGAGTTCGAAAAGCACCAGTTTCGTCGGCGCGCAGGCCAGCACCTGACGGCAGAGCTCCGAGCCGATCGACCCGCCAGCGCCGGAGACCAGAACCACCCGTCCAGCATAGGAGGCGGCGGCCTCCTGCAAGGGCACATCGCGGGCCGCGCGGCCGAGGAATTTCTGCGGCGCCACCGGGGTCAGCTTGTCCACCAGCGCCTCTTCGCCGATCAGCTGGGCAAAGGAGGGCAGCGCCTGCACCTCCAGCCGCATATCCTGCAGGCGCTTGGTGATCTGGGCCTGTTTCGGCTGGCTTTGCGACGGCATCGCCAGCAGCACCCGCTTGATGCCGCGGGTCTTGACGATGTGGTCGATGCGGGCGGGCGGAAACACCGGCAGCCCCACCAGCGTCATGCCCTGCAGCGAGGAATTGTCATCGACAAAGGCCACCGGATCGATGCCGTCATGGGCCTTCAGCGCCTGCGCCAGCTGGGTGCCGGTGGTGCCAGCGCCGTAGATCAGCACCCGGCAGCGCGGCTGGGCGCGGCGGTAGATCGCCATGACCACCTGATGCAGCACCCCGCGGGTGGCAACCAGGAACAGGAAATAGCTGGTGCCGAACACCACATGGGTGCCGGGCGGCAGGTCGGGGCCAAACAGGTAGGTCAGCCCGGCCACCACTGCGGCGGTTACAGCGGCCACCGCTGCCGTCAACGTCACCGCGTGACGTTCATAGGCGTTGAGCTGCACCATCGGCAGTCCCAGCCAGACCGACATCGCCGCCATCACCGCCATGGCATAGGGCAGTACCGGCACCATCAGAATCAGAGTCTGCAAAGCGGGATCCGGCAGCGGCTGCACCGCGAAGGTAAACAAAAGCGCCAGGGGGATCAGAGCCAGATCAATAGCCAGAAAGATATAGGATTTCTGTTTGCGCGATAATGCACTGATCAGATTAAACACTCTTGTGCCCCTGCTCCCTGACAGCCAGCCCGAGGCTTCTGCCATGCCGTTGCCCGGTCATGACATCGGGTCGCTGCCCTTGCATGAAGCGTTTGTCTGCAATCCCGCCCATGCTGTCCGCCCGGTTTGTGCAAATCATCCGGATCACTATTCAAATTCGCTTGCGGATATTTCTATCCCGTTTTTGGAGTTTAGCACAAACCCCAAGATGGCGGAAAGTCGCCAAATCCAGACCCTGTGTGTCCTGGAAACAGGCCCCCTAACCGCGGCGGAAGATATTGCCGATGGTCTGGAACACCAGATCGAAATCATAACACATGTTACGGTGGCGCTGGTAAATCATATCGAGCCGCGCCTTGGCAGGCACGCAAATGCGCGAATAGACCGCATCGGTTTCCTCGCGGCTTGTGCAGCGCTCCAGCAGCGCCGCCTCGTGCTTGTGATAAGTGATCGACGCCAGCCCGGTGACGCCGGGACGGCTTTTCAGCACCTTTTCATAGACTTCCGGATGGGCCTCCACATATTGGCGCAGCGGCGGGCGCGGCCCGACAAAGCTGAGATCGCCCTTGAGGATGTTCCAGAGCTGGGGAAATTCATCCAGCCGCTTGCGCCGCAGCCAGGCGCCAGTGCGGGTGATGCGTGCCGCCTTGTCACCGCCGGAGACGCCCGCATCCTCGGCCACCACGGTCATGGTGCGGAGTTTCCAGAGATCAAAGGGCTGGTCCGGCGTTTTCATCCGTTCTGCCACATAAAACAGCGGTCGCCCTTCCTTCAGCAGCAGCCAGAGCAGCAGCAACAGCAGAATCGGCCCAAGAATCACGATCAGCAGCGTGGCAAAGAAAAGATCGAAAAGGCGTTTGGCCCAGGTCATGTCTCAGCTTTCGTCCCTCAGCGCGGCCCATTCGGCCACCAGCTGCGCCGGATCGGCAGGGGGCAGCGGCACATCCGGCGGCAGCAACCCGGCCAGCCGGGTCACCTCCAGCGCAACCTCGGGGATGGCGCTATCGGGCGCCGGGCGCAAGCTGAAATCTAGCCCCGCCGCGCGCAGCAGATCGCCCATGGCAACTGGGCCGGGCTGGGCCAGGTTCAGCACCTCAGGCAGACCCTGGTGCTGCACCAGTGCCGCCAGCACCTGCGCCAGCATCTGCACCCCGATATAGCTGCGCCGGGGCGTCGTGCCATCGGCGAAACGGTCCAGCTGAAACCCGGGGCGCCAGCCGCCGAGAATGGCATCGAGCCCCGCGATATTGCCGATCCTGAGGACGGTGACCGCAACCCCGGCCTCTGCCCCCAGCCTGAGGGCCTGCGCCTCCATTTCGGCCTTGGCGACGCCATAGGGATTGGCTGGGGTTAGCCGCGCCTCTTCGGACAGGATACCGGACTGGTTGCCATAGACCGCCCCCGAAGAGGCCAGCAACACCCGTGTCTTTCTGTCGCTTGCCCCGTTTTTGGCCCGGCCTCTGACCTCATTGCAGTTCTGCGCCGCCCTTATCGCGGCCTCGGCGAGGCGGGCATTGTCATCGAGATCACCACCATGACCCGGGGTGACCCCGGCGAGGCAGAGAATCGTATCGGTGCCCTCTGCCGCCTGCGCAAGGGCAGCGGGATCTTTCAGCGGCGCAAAGATATGCCAGGCGTCATCTATTGCAGGATCGGCCGTGGAACGGCGCGCCTGCCAGCGCAGATCGTGGCCGGGCAGCAAAGTCGGCCAGTCCCGGTGCAACAGCCCGCCGATCCGCCCTGCGGCGCCGAGCACCAAAATGGCCGGGGCGGCGGGATCGCCCCCCGATTCTGCCTCCATAGGTGTTGACGCTTGTTGTTGACGCATGGCACAGGCCCGGTATCTTGCTCGCATAAAAACCACAGGTCCGAAACCGGATCAAAAATCAAGCCGTTTCCGGACAGGGACCTCATGCGCTCTTTCATTTCACTGCTCGCCGCCGTCAGCCTTGTTCTTTTGTCGGCGGCCTGTGGACGCCTGCCAAGCGGCGCCCCTGTCAGCGAGGAAATCCTGGCCCAGTCAAGCGAACCGGATGCCGATTTTGCGCTTTATCAGGTCACCCGCGCCTTCCTGCCGACGGTGGGGCAATGGCCGGAAACCGGCCAGAAGGAGCTTTTGGGCTGGATCCGGGCCAGCCAGGGCGCCAAGACCCAGATCATCCAGGCCGGCGACACGCTGACGCTCCGGATCTGGGACAGCAGCGACAATTCCCTGCTGACCTCAGCCGAGCAGAAGATGGTGCAGCTGCAGGACGTGCGAGTAGCCTCGAACGGCTCTGTCTTCATGCCCTATGTGGGCAATGTGAACGTGCTGGGGCTAACCCCGGATCTGGCGAGGGAAAAACTGCAGAAAGAGCTGGAGGCCATCGTGCCTTCGGCGCAATTGCAGCTGGACATGGCAGAAGGGCGCGGCAACTCGGTCGATCTGGTCTCGGGCGTTGCCCAGCCCGGCACCTATCCGATGCCGGACCGCAACTATACGGTGATGGGGCTGATCTCGGCCGGGGGCGGCATTTCCTCCAATCTCAACAACCCGCAGATCCGCCTGGTGCGGGGCAGCAATATTTACGGCACCTCGGTGCAGAACCTGCTGAACAATCCGCGCCTTGATACACTCCTGCGCGGCGGTGACCGAGTCTTCGTGGAAGAGGACGAACGCTATTTTCTGTCCTTCGGGGCTACCGGCACCGAGGATCTGCATATCTTCACCAAGGACGAGATGTCGGCGATGGACGCGATCTCGGTCTCGGGCGGGTTCCAGGACAACAAGGCCGATCCCGAAGGGCTGCTGGTCCTGCGCGAATACCCGGATTCGGCGGTGGCGCCCGGCCAGCGTGGCCCGCGCCACAACCGCGTGGTCTTCACCCTGGATCTGACCACCGCGGACGGGCTGTTTTCCGCCCGCACCTTTGAGATCAACCCCGGCGATCTGGTCATTGCCACCGAATCCCCGATCAACGATGCGCTGACCGTCTCCAATCTCATCGGCAACTTCTTCGGCGTCTTCAGCCGGGCCGGCGTGCTCTAGCGGCGTCGGCGACAAGCCCCGCGATCCGGCCTCAGCCTGCCGCCGGGCGCTGCCACTTCATATGCATCAGCTTGCGGGCCAGAGTGGCCTCTACCAGTTCCGCGTCAAAGGGGTGGTCCAGGAAGTCGAACAGCGGACGCCAGGCCTCGGGGCTGGACACATAGTCATTGTAGTGGAGCGCCAGGCAGCTGCCGGGATGCGCCGCCTGCCAGCCGGCATAAAGCGCCTCGGCCCCTTCCAGCTGAGCGGTGACCTCGGCCGGATCCATGGTCTTCCACCAGCCCGACCGGCAGACCTCGGCGTGATTGCGGGTGTTGAAGATGAACCGGGCCTGCGGCATGTAGCGCTGCAGGAACTCCAGCATCGGCACGAACAGATCCGGCTCTTCATGCCAGCGGATTTCCTTGAAGCCGATCACCCGTGTGTCCGCGTCGGGGCGCAGCACATCGCCCAGGAACACGGACGCCAGATCGCGGCCCAGGCGGTCGACATCGATCGCCTCGTAGCCGTACCAGGGCTGATGCGGCCCCGAGGGCAGCGGCCCGGCGATCTTCATGCGCTCCACCTGCTCGGGATAGAACAGACGCAGCTGCTGCCAGGCCCGCACCAGTGGCGCCAGCAGATTGGCGTTCTCCCCGCGCAGGACATGGCCCGGCAGCGCATTGATCATGTTCTGCAACAGGGTCGAGCCCGACCGGCCATAGGTGATCACAAAGACGGTCCTGTCGACCTGCCCGAAAGGATCGCCGCGCCCGTCTTCCGGCCCATCGTCCAGCCTGTGGTCCTGCATGTGATACCTCATTCCTGAAACGGGTCCCTAAAACTGGTGCAAGACCAGCCGTGCTCTTTGCCGCGCCTTGGCCGAGTGCAGGGCTGTCCACGCCAAGCGCATGATGAAACCGGATGTCGTCGGCAATGATATCCTGCTCATTGCGCACCAGAAGGGTCATCGTGATTTTGAGGAAGGGTCAACGGGACGGGCTCCTTGATGTCCTGAGCAGGGTTTGATCCAGTCTAAGCCTTCGGAACACCTGAACAAGCTGCACCAAACTGCCGCTTCATGCCGCTTTTCCAGCCTTTTTGCCAGTCCCAAACGCAAAGCACCGGATCACAGCCCCGTCAGGCCTGGCGTTGCAAAGTCCGGCAAACGTCCTCACGCGCCCGCCGTCCGCGGGCGCATTTTGTCACCCCGGAAAAATGCCCGTTCAACCGGGTTTCCTTGCCTGCCGTTATGACGCATAGATGCGGAATAATCGGAGCGCTCTGTCTCACCTGTATTTTCTGCGTTATGGAGCATATTTACACCGTCACCAGAGACAGCAAGAGCCTGTGGCTCGAAACACGCGCGACACACGTCAGACGACCCAAGGGCCGCGCATAACATCGAATTGTGTTAAGAAGGCATGACAAACAAAAATCACCAATCTGGCAATGACGAGCTTTTGGCGGTGCGTCGTCGCAGCCGTGGGCTTTACTGGTTCGTCGGAGTCTTCAGCTTTTTCGTGAACATGCTGATGCTGACCGGCCCGCTTTATATGATGCAGGTCTATGACCGGGTTCTGGGCAGCCGCTCCGAGGCCACGCTGGTCGCCCTGTCGCTCCTGGTGGTGTTCCTTTACGGCATGATGGGTCTTCTGGATTACGCCCGTGGCCGCATTCTGGCGCGGGCCGGGGCCCGGTTCCAGGCGGCGCTGGACCAGCGGGTGTTCGATGCCATGATCCGCCGTTCGGCAGTGGCGCGTGATCCCGTGGCGCAGACCGGGCTTGGCGATCTGGAATCGATCCAGCGGCTGATTTCATCGCCGGTCCTTGGCGCTGCCTTCGACCTGCCGTGGACGCCGGTGTTCCTGGCCGGAATCGCCCTCTTTCACCCCTGGCTCGGCCTGCTGGCCCTGACCGGTGGCGCGGTGCTGATCGGGATTGCCGTGCTCAACCAGCTGCTGAGCCGCACGCCGCTGCAAAAAGCCAATATGTCCGGCCACAAGGCCAACCTGATGTCTGAGGAAATCCGCACCGAAGCGGAGATGATCCAGTCCATGGGGATGCGCAATGCCGCCTTCCAGCGCTGGCAGAAGGCGCGTTCGGCCGCGCTGAAGGACAATATCGCCGCCACGGATACCGGAGGCGGCTTCACCACCCTCACCAAGACGCTACGGCTGTTCCTGCAATCGGCGATGCTGGGGCTGGGCGCCTATCTGGTGCTGCAGGGCGAAATGACGCCCGGGGCGATGATCGCCGGGTCGATCCTGATGGGCCGCGCCCTGGCCCCGATCGAGCTGGGCCTCGGCCAGTGGGCGATGGTGCAGCGCGCCATGAAAGGCTGGAACAACCTCGGCGAACTTCTCGCCAAGGTGCCGCCGGAGCAGGAGCGCACCGCGCTGCCGCAGCCCAAGGCACTGCTGGAGGTGCAGGGGCTGGCGGTGGTACCGCCCGGTGACAACAAGGCGCAGCTGCGCAACGTGTCGTTCCGGGTGCAGCCGGGGCAGGCGATTGGCGTGATCGGCCCGTCGGGATCGGGCAAATCCACCCTGGCCAAGGCCCTGACCGGCGCCTGGCGCCCGGCGGCGGGCACGGTGCGGCTGGACGGGGCCTCCATCGATCAATACGCGCCGGAGGTTCTGGGGCGTCACATCGGCTATCTGCCGCAACGGGTGCAGCTGTTCGACGGCACCATCGCCCAGAACATTGCCCGGCTGGCCCAGGAGCCCGATGCCGACAAGGTTGTCGCCGCCGCCAAGAAGGCCGCCGCGCATGACATGATCGTCAAACTGCCCGACGGCTATGACACCGCGGTTTCGTCTGGTGGCGGGCGCCTGTCGGGCGGCCAGATGCAGCGTGTCGCCCTGGCGCGCGCGCTTTATGATGATCCGGTTTTCGTCATTCTGGACGAGCCCAATTCGAACCTCGACAATGATGGATCGGTGGCGCTCAACCGGGCCATCAAACAGCTGAAAGCGGACGGGAAATCGGTGATGATCATGGCCCACCGCCCGGCCGCCATTCAGGAATGCGAGCTGCTGCTGGTGATCGATCAGGGCGTGCAGACCGCCTTTGGTCCCAAGGACAAGGTGCTGCAGGAGATGGTCGCGAACCATCAGACGATCCGCAAGGCACGGGCCCCCGGAGGTGTGAAATGAGCGTCGAAAAAGACTGGTCTGCCCGGCGTCCGCTGACCCTTGGCCTGCTGGGACTGCTGATCCTGGTCGGTGGGTTCGGCACCTGGGCGGTGATGTCCTCGATCGCGGGGGCGGTTGTTGCCTCCGGCCGGATCGAGGTGGACCGCAACCGTCAGGTGGTTCAGCATCTGGATGGTGGCATCGTATCGGAGATCCTGGTCGACGAGGGCGATACCGTCGCCGCCGGAGAGACGCTGCTGCGACTGGACGAAACCGAGCTGCATTCGCAGCTGGTGATCACCGAAGGTCAGCTGTTCGAACTGATGGCCCGCCGCGGCCGACTTGAGGCCGAGCGCGACGAGGTGGATGAGATCAGCTTTGACCCGGAGCTGGAGACCCTGGCGGCGCAGCGCCCTGAGGTGCGCGATCTAATGGAGGGGCAGGAGCGCCTGTTCCTGGCCCGTCGCGACTCGACCAACCGGGAGATCGAACAGCTGGAAAAACGCCGCACCCAGATCAACGATCAGATCGTCGGCATCAAGGCGCAGCAGGAGTCCATGCGAGTACAGCTGGATCTGATCGGCGAGGAACTGAAGAACCAGCAGACCCTTCTGGAGCGCGGGCTGGCGCAGGCGGGCACGGTTCTGAACCTGCGCCGCACCGAGGCGAACCTCAGCGGCTCTCTGGGGGAACTCCTGGCCAATCAGGCCCAGGCCGAAGGCCGCATCACAGAAATCGACATCCAGATCCTGACGCTTGGCTCGCGCCAGCGGGAAGAGGCGATCACCCGTCTGCGCGATCTGCGCTACCGGGAGCTGGAACTGGCAGAAACTCGCCGCTCGCTGCTGGAGCGCCTGAACCGGCTCGACATCACCGCGCCGGTGTCGGGCGTCGTCTATGGCATGCAGGTCCATACGCCGCGCTCGGTGATCCGCCCGGCAGAGCCGGTGCTGTATCTGGTGCCGCAGGACCGTCCGCTGGTGATCGCGGTGCAGGTGGTACCGACGGATATCGATCAGATCTTTGTCGGCCAATCGGTGACGCTGCGCTTCTCGGCGCTGGATCAGCGCCAGACGCCGGAACTCTTTGGCAAGGTGACGCAGGTCTCTGCTGACGCTTTTGAGGACGAAGGTACGCGGGTGTCCTACTACCGCGCCGAGATCGCACTGGATGACGGCGAGTTGCAGCGCCTGCCTGCGGATACCGCCCTGATCCCGGGCATGCCGGTGGAAAGCTATATCCGCACCAAGGACCGCTCACCCCTGACCTATCTGCTGAAACCCTTCAGCGACTATTTCGCAAAGGCCTTCAGAGAAACATAACGAGATCCGCTCCGACGGACAGTCGGGGCGGTTTTGCTCTTTTCGCCAGCAGCTTTCGGCGCTAGCGTTCCGAGTCTGACACATGCTACCGATTCCTCTGGTTTCATCGAGAGCATCAAGCGCGCGGCGCTCGCGGGTGATGATGTCATCGGCGGTCTTGCTCCAGACGAAGGGCTTTGCGTTGTGCAGCAGCAGGTAGTCGTAGATCGCGCTCTGCAGGTCGTCGACGCTTGAGTAGCTGCCGCGCCGGATGCGCTTCGACGTAATCTCGGCGAAGAAGCGTTCGAACAGGTTCAGCCAGGACGCGCTGGTCGGTGTGAAATGCAACTTGAAGCGCTGATGTTTCTCCAGCCATGCCCACACCTCGGGCGTCTTGTGAGTGGCGTAGTTGTCGAGAACCATGTGGATGTCGCGCGGTTTCTTCACAGCCCGGTCGATGCGGCGGAGGAACTTCAGGAACTCCTTCGCCCGGTGGCGCGGCAGGCATTCGCCGATCACCACGCCGGATTTGACGTCGAGCGCGGCGAACAGCGTGGTCGTGTCGTGGCGCTTGTAATCATGGGTCATGGTGGCGGCACGCCCCTTCTTGAGCGGCAGCCCCGGTTGGGTGCGGTCCAGCGCCTGTATTTGAGACTTTTCATCGACGCACAGCACCACCGCCCGCTCCGGCGGATCGAGGTAGAGCCCGACGATGTCGGTGACTTTCTCCTCGAATGCTGGATCGTTGGAGTCCTTGAAGCCCTTTGTCAGATGCGGCTTCAGCCCCGCCTCGTCCCAGATGCGGCCCACGCTCGACAACGAGATGCCCATGGCCTCGGCCATGGTAGAGCCGCTCCAATGGGTGGCATTGGGCGGGCTCTCCTGCACCGTCTTCGCGATCACCTTGAGCCGCGTTTCCCGCGGCAGCGGCGGCACCCGCGAGGGCCGCGTTTTGTCGCGCTTGAGCCCCGGCATGCCTTCATCGAGATACCGCTCCTGCCAGCGCCAGACGGTCGGCTTCGACATGCCTGTGCGCCTTATGATCTCGACCGTGCCCTGACAGTCCGCCGTCGCCAGCACGATATCGGCGCGCCATGCAAGCTTGCGAGGCGTGTTGTGGTTGGTGAGCAGAGATTGAAGCTCGGCGCGGTCAGCGGGGCCAAGATAAAGGCAAACGTCGGAGCATCTCATCCAACAATCATGCCACGGCAGAGCAGGATTGGGAATCCTATGTCAGGCGGGGAACACTAGCGCCGCCTCCGGACAGCGATCTGTGAGGACAGCAATTATATCATTATTTGCCTGCCGATTACCTGCCATCCTTACCTGCAAAAATCGAAGTCCGCCCCCGAACATCAAGCGCCTTGCATGATCCCATAACCTTCCCATTGACGGAAGTCAGAGAGACGGGCGGCTCCTTTTGTTCCAGTTTTTCGATCGCGACAATGGAATCATAAAACCGCACGGAGTTGACCTCTTTAGCCATCTCCTGAAACGCAAACAGTTTATCCTGCTTCGTGTACCAAGAGTGAATTTTATCAACGAGTCTCTTGGAATACTCAATGAAACTGGTCTCGTTTCGGTAACCACCGCCAAACCCTGGCCAGTAGCTGGTGTGGCAATCTTCCACCATATAGAGCCCACCGTTCTTCAAATGCGACCACAACCCCTCAAAACTGGCGATCTGGTGGGAGCAGACATGACTACCGTCATCAAGGACTACATCAAACGGGCCAAATTCCTCGACCAGAGCTGCAAGAAACTCTGGGTCAGCCTGATTGAGCTAATGGGATGAACAGCCTTCCCACCAACCCGCTGCTAGAGTGGCGGACATAGGTGGAGAGAGGAGGATCTGATGGACATCAAGGTTCTGGGCATTGATTTGGGCAAGACCGTTTGTAGCCTGGCCGGGTTGGATGAAGCGGGAGTGGTTGTGTTTCGCAAACGGCTCCAGCGGCATCGGCTGCTGGACTTTCTTGATGCGCTTCCGCCCTGCGTGGTTGCGATGGAAGCTTGTGGCAGAGCGCATCACATCGGGCGTTTCTGTCTTGAGAAGGGACATGAGCCTCGTTTGATGTCGCCGCTCTATGTCCGGCCATACGTGAAGTAATGATCACCTCTCCATTACTTCACTTATCATCAGTTGGCCATAATGCGGAGGAACCTGCGCAGACTTGCTGTTTGCCGGCGTTTTCGCC
>NZ_PXNU01000005.1:0-1011 GCF_041300735.1 Phaeobacter sp. SYSU ZJ3003
CGCGACCGTTGCAATCGGAGCGCCAGGGGCAAGCGCGCCCGTGTCAGGCGACGCCATCGAATGACCGGCCGGTGCGGCCTCGGGTTGCAGGTACTGCCAGCCACCGACCCCGACAACCCCAGCCAGAATGACGGCTACCACAACAGTCAACTTGTTCATTTCGTGTCTTTCTTTCGCTTTGCGTTGTGCAGATGAGTCCTAGCCTGAGGTCCGGCGTGCGCGCTACCGAGTGAATGAGACGTGCCTGTCCTCCGCCTGCTTTCAGGAAGTGAATATCGAAGACGCCCTGTGCGGCAAGCTGAGACGGCCGCGAGAAATGTATCGGTTTGTATCCTTGACCAGATCCGGTGGCGGGACGGCCTGACGAGCACAGCTTTTCGGGAGCATCATCACATCCATGCTGGCAAAAACCAATCTAGCGACCCTGACCGCAACCGGTTTCTATGACACGCGTGAGGATCAGCCTCAGCGTTCCTGCCTCCTAGATCTGCGCCCAGCCTGTGCTGTTCGAACGTTTGACCTGTTGGGTCCGGTCATTCCTCAAGCGTGGCCTTGCGACGGCGGAATTCATCCTCATCGATTTCGCCCTTGGCGAGCCGTTCCCGCAGGATATCCAGCGCATCGGAGGACCGGGCGCCACCCGGGCGGCTGTCCCGCAGCCAATGCACGGCCAGCACGATCAGGGCGATGACAACGCCCCAGAAGACCAGCATCATCAGCCCGCCGAATACGCCATAGCCGCCGCCCCACATCATATGCCCGTCCCAGTGGCCTTCGGGATCTGCCATTGCTGTTGAGGCGAAAAGGCCCGCAGCAGCAGTCATACTCCAGAGTTTCAGGGTCATCTTTCTCTCCTTTCATCGGGTGTTTCTCCGGCAAGCGGGATCGTCACGATGGCGCGTAGCCCGCCTGTTTCACGGTTCCTGAGGGTGATATTGCCGCCATGCGCCTGGATGATCGTCCGCGCAATCGACAGGCCCAGCCCATGCCCCCCGGTTTCCAGCGATCGCG
>NZ_PXNU01000050.1:0-38286 GCF_041300735.1 Phaeobacter sp. SYSU ZJ3003
GCCGGGTGCGTCCGTCCACCGTTGGCGTGCGGCTGGAGTTTGACGACATCATTCTGGATGCGGAGACCCACAAGGTCAGCCGCTCGGACCAGCCCCTGAAACTGGGGCCGACCGAATTCCGCCTGCTGTCAACCTTCATGGAAAAGCCGGGCCGGGTCTGGAGCCGGGAACAGCTTTTGGACCGGGTTTGGGGCCGGGACATCTACGTCGACACCCGCACCGTGGATGTTCACATCGGGCGGCTGCGCAAGGCGCTGACCCAGCATGGCGGCGACGATCCCGTACGGACCGTGCGCGGCGCGGGCTACGCGCTCGGCTAGCTTTTCCCGGATTGCGTGTCCCGCTTGGCCCCATGCATGGGGCCGCAGCGGTGCACGCAGGGTGCACATCAGGTGTACAGGGGGTGTACGGACGGCACCCCCTTTGTTTTGTCTGTTGGCTGGGCGTGGTTCAGCGCGGCAGCGGATCTTCGGGCTGCGCCTTGGTGGCCAGCCAGTCGCGGAATTTGCGCAGCGCAGGCGCGTTGGATTTGCTGGTCGGCCAGACCAGATAATAGGCGCCGCGCGTTTCTGTCGGGGCAGGGTGCAAGGCCACCAACCGCCCTGTCGCAAGGTCCTGCTCCACCAGGTAATCCGGCATCAGGGCTACCCCCAACCCGTGCATTGCCGCCTGGGTAATGGTTGCAAATTGATCATACATTGTACCACTAACGGTCTCTGGTGCCTCCACGCCTTGTGCGGCGAACCAATCCGGCCAGGCCTCAGGCCGGGTCTGAATATGCAGGAGCGGCAGGTTCAGAATGTCCTTGGGTCCGCGCAATGCCGTGCCCGCCACCAGATCCGGCGCGCAGACCGGCAAGAGCTGCTCATGTTTCAAGAGTAGTGAACTGGTACCGGGCCACTCAGCGCGGCCAAAATGGATCGCCGCATCAAAGGGTTCGCTAGCAAAGCTGAAAGGCTCCAACCGCGTCGTCATATTGATGGTCACATCCGGGTGGAGCCGGGCGAATTCCGGCAGGCGCGGCATCAGCCAGCGCATACCAAAGGCGGGCAAGATCGCCAGATTCAGCGTTCCGGCCAGTGGCGCGGTCTGAAGCCGCAGCGTCGATTGGGCGATCTGGTTCAGCGCAGCACGGATTTCCGATGCGTATTCCTGCGCCTCGGGCGATAGGGTCAGTTTTTTCTTGTCCCGATGCACCAGGTCCAAACCAAGCTGCCGTTCGAGCGCCTGCAATTGGCGGCTCACCGCGCCTTGCGTCAGCGACAATTCGGCCGCCGCCGCCGATGCACTGCCCAAACGATCCAGCGCCTCCAGCGCGCGCAGGGCGGAAATGGATGGGAGGAAACGACGCGGTGCACTCATGTATGCTGTTTACTCATATATGCTTGCAAAAGTCTCGCTGTTTTTTTTCTTAACCCACCGTTAGGGTCGCCGCAGGTTTCAACATCAACGACAAAGGGGCAAGACATGACCGATGCACCTAAACTGCGGGCCAAGGATGCGCCCGATCTGAGCGGCTTCAACTGGGAAGATCCGCTGCGTCTGGACGACCAGCTGAACGAAGACGAGCGCATGATCGCTGCCTCGGCCCGCGCCTATGCGCAGGAAAAGCTGCAGCCGCGTGTTACCGAAGCATATGAAAACGAACACACCGACCCTGCCATCTTCCGCGAGATGGGTGAGATGGGTCTGCTGGGCACCACCATCCCCGAGGAATACGGCGGGTTGGGGGCAGGCTATGTGTCTTACGGCCTGGTTGCGCGCGAAGTTGAGCGCGTCGACAGCGGTTATCGCTCGATGATGTCGGTGCAAAGCTCGCTGGTGATGTACCCGATCTACGCCTATGGCAGTGAAGAGCAGCGCAAGAAGTACCTGCCGAAACTGGGATCTGGTGAATGGATCGGCTGCTTTGGTCTGACTGAGCCCGACGCAGGTTCCGACCCCGCAGGCATGAAAACCCGCGCCGAGAAGACCGCAACCGGCTACAAGCTGACCGGCTCCAAGATGTGGATTTCGAACGCGCCGATCGCCGATGTCTTTGTCGTCTGGGCTAAATCCGAAGAGCACGGCGGCAAGATCCGTGGCTTCGTGCTGGAAAAAGGCATGAAGGGCCTCTCCGCGCCGAAAATCCAGAACAAGGCGTCGCTGCGTGCCTCCATCACCGGTGAAATCGTCATGGATGGCGTCGAAGTCGGTGAAGATGCGCTGCTGCCGCACGTGCAAGGACTCAAGGGGCCGTTTGGCTGTCTGAACCGCGCGCGTTACGGCATCAGCTGGGGCGCGATGGGCGCCGCCGAAGCCTGCTGGCACGCCGCACGTCAGTATGGTCTGGACCGCACCCAGTTCGGACGTCCGCTGGCCAACACCCAGCTGTTCCAGCTGAAACTGGCCAATATGCAGACCGAAATCACCCTTGGCCTGCAGGCCTCGCTGCGTGTTGGTCGCCTGATGGATGCCGCCAATGCCGCGCCCGAGATGATCTCGATCGTCAAGCGGAACAACTGTGGCAAGGCGCTGGATATCGCTCGTATGGCCCGCGACATGCACGGCGGCAATGGCATCAGCCTGGAATTCCAGGTCATCCGCCACATGGTGAACCTGGAAACGGTCAACACCTATGAGGGCACGCACGACGTTCACGCGCTGATCCTGGGCCGCGCTCAGACCGGTCTGCAGGCGTTCTTTTAACGAATAGCGCCAAAATCCGGGGCCAGATCGTTAATTTCCGCGTTCTGGCCCCGATTGACTGACATCAGTCTCGAAACCGCAAGTGCCCACCGGCCTTGCGGTTTTGCATTTCAGGCCTGCAATAATGCAGGTCGCCCTCGTCCTCACATCACTGCAAAGACAAAGGCACAGGATTTTCGCTCGGCTCCCTGCAAAATGGATCCAAAACAGTAAAGGCAGAGGTTAACGCTGCAGCAGAAGCAAGGGATGCTTCAAATTGCCCGTGCTTACTTTTAGCAACCTCCCGCACGGTCAGCCGCCGTCCACCCACCATTTACCGAAGTTAACCGCCATGGGATGCCATCAGCATCTGAGCATGGCGTTGAGGCCAAGTTCTCAAGGAAAGGCGTAAACACGCAAATGGCCCTGAAGTCCGAAGGTTCGACGTGAATCCATAGAAAATCGCAAAGGGCAGGGAGGGGCGCATTCCCCGTCTTGTGCGGCTAAACACCGGACCTGCGTTTCTGCCAGTCGCAACATGCAGAATTGCCCCGGTGTTTTTGCAATAACACCGGCAGAAATTGAAGAGCTGCTTTGCAGTATCCTTTGTGTTTAATTTTTTTTAACAGTGTTTTACGAGGGCGTACAGGGGCGTGCGGTAACAATTTTAATGAAAGGGCTTTCCTCCCTCTCATCGAATATATATATGCTTTTACGAATATGTATTGAGCGCGTTGACACCTGATCGGGTGCGCGGCGCCATCCATTCTCAGGAAAGCCTCCGCAATGTCTTCGCCACTGTCCCGCATCGACTTGAAATCCCTGTTTCCAATTTTGGACTGGGGACGACGGTATGACCGCCCTGATTTCACCGGGGATATGACAGCGGCAGTGATCGTCACGATCATGCTTATCCCGCAGTCACTGGCCTATGCCTTGCTCGCCGGGCTACCTGCCGAGGTCGGGCTTTACGCGTCGATCCTGCCTTTGGTGGCCTATGCGATCTTCGGCACCTCGCGTGCCCTGGCCGTGGGGCCGGTTGCCGTGGTCTCGCTGATGAGCGCATCTGCGCTGGCGCCGCTGGGTCTGGACACCGTTGCAGAGTTCACTGCCGCCGCCGCCGTGCTGGCACTGCTGTCCGGGTTGATGCTGGCAACGATGGGGGCCTTGCGTCTTGGCGTTGTTGCCAATCTGCTGTCGCATCCGGTGATTGCCGGCTTCATTACGGCCTCGGGCCTGCTGATCGCGGTAAGCCAGATGAAACACCTTCTGGGCATTCCCGCGCATGGTCACAATCTGCCGGAAATTCTGCTGTCGCTGGGGCAGGGGCTTGGTCAGGTCAATTTCTGGACCCTCGGGGTCGGCGCGCTGGCCCTCGGCTTTTTGATCTGGGTCCGCCGACATATGGCGAACGTGCTGCACCAAAAGGTCGGCCTGTCAAAAAGCGCCGCCGGAACCGCAGCCCGGGTTGGCCCGGTCTTTGCCGTCATCGGAACGATCGTATTGTCCTGGGCGCTGAACCTGCCTGAGATGGGGGTTTCCGTGGTTGGCGAGGTGCCGACCGGTCTGCCGCCGATTGGCCTGCCGATGATCGATTGGGCGCTGGTTCCGGCCCTGATTGGTCCCGCAGCGCTGATCACCATTATCGGTTATGTTGAAAGTGTCTCGGTCGCGCAGACCTTGGCCGCCAAGCGCCGTCAGAAAATTGATCCCAACCAAGAGCTTAAAGCTCTTGGCGCTGCGAACTTGGCCTCTGCCTTGTCTGGTGGCTATTCGGTGACAGGCGGTTTTGCTCGATCGGTCGTTAACTTTGACGCCGGTGCGCGCACCCCGGCTGCGGGCGCTTTCACCGCCGTTGGGCTGACCTTTGCCGCCATGTTCCTGACTCCGCTGCTGTATTTCCTTCCCAAGGCAACACTGGCAGCGACCATCATCATTGCGGTCCTTTCACTGGTTGATTTGAAGATTCTCAAAACTGCCTGGACCTATTCCAAAGCCGATTTCGCCGCGGTTCTGACCACGATCCTGCTGACGCTGTTGGTTGGTGTGGAAACCGGTGTCGCTGCTGGTGTGCTGGTCTCGCTTTTGTTGTTCGTCTGGAAGACCTCGCGCCCGCACGTGGCCGAGGTGGGGCAGGTGCCGGGAACCGAGCATTTCCGCAACATTCACCGCCATAACGTGGTGACCGATCCTTCGCTGGTCACGCTACGGATCGACGAAAGCCTGTACTTCGCCAACGCGCGGCGTATGGAGGACCTGATCCTGGCGCGCGTGCACGAAGGCCGTGATGAGATCAAACACGTCGTGCTGATGTGCTCCGCAGTGAACGAAATCGATCTGAGTGCGCTTGAATCGCTTGAGGAAATGAACCAACGGCTGTCTGACATGGGGATCCAGCTGCATATGTCCGAGGTTAAAGGGCCAGTCATGGATCGTCTGAAACGCAGCCATTTCCTGGATGCGCTGAGCGGCCAGATCTTCCTGTCCCAAAATGAAGCCTTTGAAACGCTGAGCGCAGCACAGCCGCGTGACAAGATCAGCGCATAGGCGCGCAATGCAGCAACCTGATTGATTGTCGACAGGGCGCATCATAGTGGCGCCCTGTTGCTACCACCCAACAATCGCATAATTGGTATTATGTTATATATCTGGAATTCCGTTCCGTCACACGGGATTGGCAGCTCCTCTTGCTCCGGCTAGCGTGAATTCGGGTCAAATATGGAGCGCAAGATCAATCATGCAAATCAAAAACAGCTGTGTTGTCGTCACCGGCGCTGCCCATGGGATTGGGAAAGGACTAGCCGAGAAATTTGCGCAGATGGGCGCCGCGCATGTGATCTGCGCCGATATCGATCTTGCCGGAGCTGAGGCAACGGCGATCGAGATCGGCGGCACTGCCAAGCATGTGGACGTCGCATCCGAGGACAGCATCGCTGCGTTGGTCGATTGTGTGGAAACCGAGATCGCACCGATTACCCTGTTCTGCGCCAACGCTGGTATCCTGACCCGCGGCGGTTTTGAGATCAGCAATGACGACTGGCAGAGGATCTGGGACATCAACGTAATGTCCCACGTCTGGACCGCGCGGCATCTGGTGCCACGTATGCTGGAACGCGGCGGCGGATACATCCTGAACACGGCCTCGGCCGCAGGTCTGCTCAACCAGATCGGCGCCGCGCCCTATGGCGTCACCAAACACGCGGCCGTTGGCTTTTCTGAATGGCTGGCAATCACTTATGGCGATCAGGGCATAGGCGTTTCGGTCCTGTGCCCGCAGGCCGTCCGGTCAGAAATGACCCGTGGATTAGAAAACAGCGTCGCCAGTGTCGACGGGCTTCTGGAGCCCGAAGATGTGGCCACCGCCTGCGCCGAAGCGATTGAGGCTGGCAAGTTCCTGGTGCTGCCACACCCCAAGGTCGAAAGCTACATGCGGGCCAAGACGGCCGATTATGACCGCTGGATCACCGGCATGCAGAAACTGCGCGATCGCTTTGATAACACGTGATTTTTGAAGACGCACTCAGCTGCTGATCGGTCGCATCAGCCCTTCTTGTGCAACGCTGGCCACCAGTTGGCCATCCTGCGTGTAGATCGAGCCGCGGTTAAAGCCGCGGCCATTCCCGGCAAAAGGTGAATCCATCGTATAAAGGTGCCAGTTTTCAAACCGCACCGGTGCATGGAACCACATGGCATGGTCCAGGCTCGCGGTCATCGCTTCGGGCTTGTACCAGGTCAGGCCGTGTGGACGCAGCGCGGACCCCAAGAGACCAAAGTCCGATGCATAGGCCATCAGCACATGTTGCAGCTCTGGCCCAGCGTCCTTGGCGGATTCCATTCTGATCCACATGTGATTGATATCGCTGCAAACCTGGGGATCCAGCGGATCGCGCGGCTCAATATCGCGGATTTCGAACGGACGCTGACGGGTGAATTCCTCGCGCATGTCCTCTGAAATCCGGTGGGCGTGCAGCTCGTGCAGCTCATCACGGCTCTGCAACCCATCCGGCGGCGGGACATCCGGCATTGTGTGCTGGTGGCTCCAGCCGGGTTCTTCCTTGTGGAACGATGCGGCAAGGTTGAGGATCTGCTTGCCGTTTTGAATGGCGATGACGCGCCGGGTAGTGAAACTCCCGCCATCGCGGGCCGGATCGACCTCATAAATGACTGGGCTTGCGGGATCGCCTGGCCGAATGAAATAGGCATGCAGCGAATGGCACAACCGCCCAGACACCGTGGCATAGGCTGCCGTCAGTGCCTGGGCGATAACCTGCCCGCCATAAATCCGCATGGGGGTTTCACCACCGGAGCCAATGCCACGATACAGGTTCGTATCCAGCCGCTCCAGATCCAGAAGATTGAGCAAAACCTTCCCAACATCATTCATCTATGGCGCCTTCCTCAACCAGCCTCCCGCGTCTTTGCATAGGCGATGAACAGATCGAAACTGTCAGGGTTGGCCATCGAGTCACGGTTCACGACTTTTGCGGGGTCCCCTCCAAGTAGCAGCTTTTTCACGGGCACTTCCAGCTTCTTTCCCGAAAGCGTGCGCGGGACTTCGGGGACGCTGATTATTTCATCAGGCACGAACCGCGCCGACACGCCGCTGCGGATCGCACTTCGGATCTTGTCGCGCATGGCGTCATCCAGTTCCTGCCCGTTGGCCAGAACCACGAACAGCGGCATGAAACTGTCACGCCCGAGGAATTCCAGATCGACAACAAGGCTGTCCAGCACGTCCTCAAGACCTTCGACGGCCTGATAGATTTCTGAAGAGCCAAGCCGCAGCCCGCGCCGGTTGATCGTCGCGTCCGATCGGCCATAGATCACCGATCCGCCCTCGGGTGTGATTTCGATCCAGTCGCCATGGCGCCAGATACCGGGATAGGTATCGAAATAGCTGTCATGCAGGCGCGATCCGTCTTCATCACCCCAGAAAAACAAGGGCATAGACGGCAAAGGTTCGGTGCAGACCAGCTCTCCGACGCTGCCGATCACTTCCTGACCGGTCTCATCAAATGCGCGCACCGCATTGCCAAGCGCGCGGCACTGCATTTCGCCCGCGCGCACCGGCAGCATGACGTTGCCGCAGACGAAGGCGCCGCACAGATCGGTACCGCCGGAGATCGGCGCCAGCCAGATGTCGGCCTTTACCTCGGAATACACCCAGTCATAGCCATCCGAGGTCAGCGGCGATCCAGTGGTGCCCAGCGAGACCAGCGCCGACAGATCAAGATCATGCCCGGGTCTGATGCCGGATTTCACGCAGGCGGTGATATAAGCGGCGCCGACGCCCAGGTAGGTGATCCGCTCATCCGCGCAGCACCGCCACAGGTCCAGCATATCGGGGTGGTTCGGCGCCCGGTCATAAAGCAGTGTCGTTGCGCCCTGCCCCAAGGCCACGAATTGCGCGTTCCACATCACCCAGCCCGACGACGTCAGCCAGCAAAACCGGCTGTCGGAACTCAGATCCTGATGAAGCGATTGCTTGACGCCTTCGAACAGGATGCCACCGTGCCCGTGCACGATGGGTTTAGGATTCCCGGTGGTGCCAGAGGAATAGACCACCCACAGCGGATGATCGAAAGGAACCGGCGTAAACTCCAGCGGGGCGTGAACATCCCCGATCATATCATGCCAATGGGTTGCGCCATCGGGCAGATCACCGACCACCGGCAGTACCACGCGGTGGGTCACGCTTGGCAGGCCGTCGGCAATGGTGGTCAGCACTTCGCGCCGGTCCATGGTCTTGCCCGCATGCACATATCCGTCCTGATAGATCAGGACCTTGGGCTCGATCTGGCGGAACCGGTCCAGAATGGCGACATGGCCCATGTCCGGCGCGCAAAGCGACCAGATGCCGCCAAGGCTGGCGGTGGCCAGACAGGCGATAATCGCGGCCTCGGTATTGGGCAAAACGGCGGTGACCCTGTCGCCCTGCCCGACGCCCATGGCCCGCAGGTTTGCAGCTACGCTGGCCACCTGAGCTGCGAGTTCGGCCCAGGTCAGCTCGGAACGGCCAAAGGTTTCAGAATGAACGACAAGCGCCTGTTCCTGCGGGGTTTTGTCGACCTGCCGCAGAATGTGCCTGGCCCAGTTCAACTCTCCGCCCGGGCACCATTCTGCGCCAGGCATGCTGCGATTGCCCAAGATACAGCTTGGCGGCGTGGTAAATTCCAGATCAAAGAACTCGGCCAATGCGCCCCAGAACCCTTCAAGGTCGGAAACGCTCCACTCCCACAGGCCATTGTAATCGTCGAAGGTTTTTCCCTTCTCCGCAGCTAGCCAGCGCTCGAATGCCGCCATGCGGCTCGCCTCGGCGCGCTCCGCGCTTGGGGTCCACAGGATCTTACGGTCGGGAATATCGCTCATCAGATCACTGCCCCATGTACCAGCGCCTTCAGCTCAGCCCGCGAGGGATAGGAACTGCTGGGCGACAGCTGGGTAAAGAACACGACCGACAGATCCAACACCGGGTCCATCCAGAAGAAGGTCGAAGCCATGCCGCCCCAGCTAAAGTCACCTACGGACCCGGGGCAGCGCGCCCGACCGGGATCCATCACCACGGCGCCGCCTAGGCCAAAACCCATGCCTTCCATCGGCTGTTCGGCAAAACTTTGCGGCCCCATGGAGGCGATATCCCCAGGCAGATGGTTCCGCATCATGAAATCAGCGGTTTTCGGGCTGATCAGATAGCCATCCTTATGGGCGCCGCGGCGCCGCAGCATTTCGGAAAACTTCATGTAGTCATCGATGGTTCCGACCAACCCGCCGCCACCAGACATCATCTCAGTCGTTTCAAACGGAGAGCCCCCGTGCAGATCCGTCAGGCGCAGGGTTTCGCCGCCGGTCTTTGCCGAATTCAGCGCCATCGCATCCCCGGCGAGCGGAGTATAGAGCGAGGCAAAGCGATCACCGGTGCCACGCGGGACCCGGAACGCTGTCTCGGTCATGCCGAGCGGAGCAAAGATTTCGGTTTCAAAAAAATCGCCAAGTGTCTTGCCCGAAACAACTTCGACGACGCGGCCCAGAACATCGATACTGACCGAGTATTCCCAGCGTGTGCCGGGTTGAAAGGCGAGCGGATAGGCAGCCAGTTCCTCCGCCATCTTTTCCAATTTACCCTGCCCCGGTTTGAACATCAGCTGCTGCTCTTCCATGGCTGCGGGCAAAACGCCGGGGTTGAAAGGATAGCTGAGACCGCTGGTATGGGTCAGCAGTTCATGCAGCGTCGGCGCCCGGCTGGGTTCAACCTGATCAATTGCCGTTGCCCCTGGGACCAGTGCCTGCATGTCGGTGAATTCGGGAATGAAATCCGACACCGGCGCATCCAGGTGAAACAGCCCCTTTTCCAGCAGCATCATGATGGCAAGGGAGGTCACCGGTTTGGTCATCGAATAGATCCGTACCAGCGTATCGCGGGTAAAAGGCAGGCCTTCCTCGATATTTCTCAGACCCGTTGCGTGAAAGAACGCTTCCTGGCCACCTTCGTTGATCAAGACCGAACTGCCGGCATATTTCCTTTGATCCACATAGCGTTGCTGCCATGCCTTCACGCGGTCCAGCCGGTCGTGGTCCAGCATTGATTTCCTCCCTGTCTGTCTTGGTGCGGGCCGGTGTGCCTACTCGCCCCGGCCGCTGATCATCTTTTCCATCGCGGCCTTGGTTTCGGAATTGAACCAGCCACCCTCTGGTGCGTTACCACCTGCGGCGATCCCTGCCTTGATGCGGTTGATTACCTCGCCGCGCAGCTGCATCTTGACCGAGGCAAAGGTCTGCGGCGGCAATTCCGCCAGCTTACGGGCCTCGCGCAGCGCGTAGATCTCAAGATCCTCCATATCCTCGGCGATGATATCGACGAGGCCATAATTGCGCGCTGCAATCGGACCGATAGATTGCCCGGTCAGCATCAGGCGCCGCTGCGTGTTGCTGTCGAGCGTAGCTTTGGCGATTTCCAGCGGCCCGATCGGGAAGTCCGCGCCGACGCGCACCTCGGCCAGTCCATAGGCGGATCTGGAGTGGCCGATCCGCACGTCGCTGGCCAGAACGAAAAACAACCCACCGGCAATTGCAGCGCCGCCAACAGCAGCCACTACCGGTTTCGGGCAGCTGTAAAGCGCCAGGAAGCCTTCGTTCAGGCCGCGCACAATGGCGTGCTGCTGCTCAAGATCGAACTCCTGCGCTTCTTTCAGATCCAGCCCGGCGGAAAAGACTTTGAACGGGCTTTTCAACACGATGGCGCTGACCGCCGGACCCTGTCCCATCTCGTCAATCTTGGTTGCGAACTCCATCAGGAAATCCGCGCTCAGCGCGTTGACCGGCGCCCGTCCCAGTTGCAGTTCTACGATTCCGTCACCAAGGTCCCTGGTGTTCAGCCAGCCAGCCTCTGTCATTGACGTGTTCCTCCCAATTGGCCGCGGCGGACCACGAGCCATGTTTCAGTCCATAATGCGCAGCCTTTGGCTACGGGTCGAGTGTTAAGAGATACGTAAAACCACGCAAGTCGTTGGCCCGCCGCGTGTAAAAATCCGATATTCTTGAAAAACGGCCGCCAAAACTGACGGCCTCTATAAGACCGCAAAGCGGCGAGCAGCCATGCGGCAACGGCAAGTGACCCGCCCTGCCCGGCGTGTCGCCTTACTTGGTGCTGCTCAGTGCGTTGAGTCCACTTTGCGCGAAGATGGGAACAAAATCCCCCAGCTTGCGGGCGCGTTCCGGGTTCGATGCGTTGCCATCCAGCGCGCGTTTCAGGACCCCTTGAAGAATGCCCGCCATCCGGAAAAAACTGAACGAGAGGTAGAAGCCGAAGTTGTCGATCTCCGGCAGGCCACGGCGGCGGCAATAGGCCTCGATGAACTCCTGATCCGACGGCAGGCCGAGTGCCTTGCGATCCAGCCCGGCCAATCCGCGCCCCTCTTGTCCCGGTGGCATCTGCCACTGCATGATCACACCCGCCAGATCGGCATAGGGATGTCCGATGGTCGAAAGCTCCCAATCCAGCACCGCAAGGCAGCGCGGCTCATCGGAACTGAAGATCATATTGTCGATGCGGTAATCGCCATGGACCAGACCGCGCTGACCGTCATCGGCGGGCATCTGTTCCTCAAGGGACTTCATCAGCTCGTCCATCTCTGGGATGGTCCGGGTTTCCGAGGCCTTGTATTGCTTGGTCCAACGGCCCAGCTGACGTTCGAAATAGTTGCCGGGCGGCCCATAGTCCGAAAGCCCCACCGCGTCGACATCGACGTCATGCAGCGCCGCGAGCACCCGGTTCATATCGTCAATCACCGCGCCGCGGGTTGCGGGGTGGGTATCGCCCATCACAGGATCGGTGAAATTGCGCCCCGCAACGTGGTCCATGATGTAGAAGGCCGAGCCAATCACGCTGTCGTCCTCGCACAGAAGATGCATCCGGGCCACCGGTACCTCGGTATCAGCCAGCGCCTTTTGCACCCGGAATTCACGGTCCACCGCATGGGCAGATTTCAGCAGCACCCCCGGCGGTTTGCGCCGCAGAACGTATTGCCCTGCTGGCGTTTTAATCAGGAAGGTCGGGTTCGACTGTCCGGTTGCGAATTTTTGCACCTCGACCGCGCCGTCAAAGCCGGGAAGACGCCCATCAAGGAAAGTCCGGATCGCATCAATGTCCAGGGTCTGGGTATCGCTGCTCATCTCTTGCTCCTTCAGCTATAGCTCATCAGCTTTGCGCGCTCTGCATCATGAAAGTGCGGTACTGAGTTGAATTCATGCAGGAAAAACTTCCCCCTTCCGGAAATGAACCGGGTCAGGGAGGTGTTCTTGACCTGTAGGTTCAGGGCAATCATCTGGCTGTCCGGAACCTGCAACGTTGCGGCGACAAGCCGGGCAATCACCCCGCCGGAACTGACCACCAAAACACGTTCGGCCTCAGTATCCGCCGCATGTTGACGCGCGGCCTCAACCCGGGCGATGAACTCTGCCCAACTTTCCGAGGCACCGGACACGCCGCCCTGCTGCCATTCGGCAAGGGTTTCGCGCAGGGCGCGAAAATGGGTTTTGCGGTCCTGGATCACCTCGGATGGGGCCTGCCCGCCGAACCGGCTGTGCAGCAGATCGTGGAAATCATATTCATTCCAGCCTGCATGCTCTTCCGGGGCGACGTCAAATCCCATTTCCTGCAACGTCTGTTTCTGCCGCGCCAGAGCGCCGGTGATGGCGCGATCCGGGGTCCAGCCCATCGCCCGCAGGGTATCGCCCAACAGGCGCCCCTGATTGCGGCCCTTTTCGCTCAACTCATCGTAGTTGTCCGCACCGAAAGAGGCTTGCCCGTGCCGGACCACAAGAATTTCTGCCATGGGTCAGCCTGTAAACTCTGCCGCCAGCCGCGCCCCTGCGGTGCGGTATTCGCGGTCGAAACGGTCCACCAGTTCCGCAGTCGAGCAAACCTCGGTCACCGCGCCGATGCCCTGCCCGGACCCCCAGATCTCTTTCCACGCCTTTGGTTTGGACGACCCGCTGCCAAAGTTCATCGAGGAGGCATCCGCGGTCGGCAGGTTGTCCGGGTCCATACCTGCACGGGACACGGATTTCTTTAGATAGTTCCCCCAAACCCCGGTAAACAAAGAGGAGTAGACAATATCCTCGGCGCCGGATTCGACGATCATGTCCTTGTATTCGCTTTGGGCGTTTGCCTCATGCGTGGCGATAAAGGGCGAGCCGGCATAGCCGAAGTCGGCGCCCATGGCACGCGCGGCCAGCAGGGATTCGCCGGTTGCAATGGCGCCCGACAAGGCTAGCGGACCATCGAACCAGCTGCGGATCTCGCGGATCAGGGCGAAGGGCGATTGCTGCCCGGCGTGCCCGCCGGCACCGGCGGCCACGGCCACCAGACCGTCGGCACCTTTTTCGATCGCCTTCTTGGCAAAGCGGTTGTTGATCACATCGTGCAGCACCACGCCGCCGCAGGAATGTGCTGCCTCGTTCACCTCGGGGCGCGCGCCAAGCGAGGTGATCCAAACCGGTACTTTCCAGCGGCTGCAAATCTCCAGATCCCGTTCCAACCGGGTGTTGGACCGGTGCACGATCTGATTGACGGCAAAGGGCGCTGCCGGACGGTCCGGGTTTTCCTGATTGTGGCGGTCCAGCTCTTCGGTGATCTGCTTCAGCCAGGCCTCCAGTAATGGCGGCTCGCCCTCAGCTTCGCGTGCGTTCAGCGCCGGAAAGGCCCCGATGATCCCAGCCTTGCACTGGGCGATCACCAGCTCCGGCACCGAAATGATAAACAGCGGCGATGCGATCAGCGGGATGCGCAATCCGCGCAGGGCGGCAGGCAGGTGATCCTCATTCCGGGACCAGGTGGCGTCAGTCATCTTATAACCTCAAGTCTTTGTTTTTATTCGTCAGTCGAGCGCGCTTTGGAACAGGTTGTGCCCCGACATCACATTGATACCGCCGGATACGGGGATCACTGCGCCGGTGACGTAGGACCCACCGCGCCCGGCCAGAAACAGCACGCAGCCGGCGATGTCATCGTCCCGCCCGACGCGGCCCAGCGGCACATCATTGCCGACCTTTTCACGCTTCTCCTCATCGCCAGTGGCAAAGGCGGTCATCCGCGACACAAACGGCCCCGGTGCCAGCGCATTGACGGTGACGTGCTGATGGGCAAGCTCCTTGGCCAGGATTTTGGACATATGGATCACCGCGGCCTTTGACGCGGCATAGCTGTAGGCGCCATCACCCATCGGGATTTCCCCCATGACCGAACCGACGTTGATCACCCGCGCCGGATCATCCGCATCCGAGGAGGCAATCAGCAGCGGCAGCAGTTTTTGTGTCAGATCGAAGACCCCTGCGACGTTGACCGACATCACCTTTTCCCAGGCCTTATGGGGAAACTGCCCCAGCGGCGCGCCCCAGGTCACCCCGGAATTGTTCATCAGGATATGCAGAGCGGGGGTGCGGGCCTTGATTTCCTCGACCAGCGCATCGATCCCTTCGACTGTGCCGATATCGGCGGCAAAACCTTCAGCCGATCCCGGCGCATCCATCGCGTTCAACTCTTCTGCGACCGCGACGCAGGCGTCGCCTTTGCGCGATGCGATCAGCACCCGCGCCCCGGCCCGCACCATCGCTTCGGCTGCCATCCGGCCAATGCCTGTGGCGCCGCCGGTGATCAGAGCGGTTTTGCCCTCCAGTGAAAACAGATCCATCATATCCTGTCCTTTAAAATCCGCGCAGCCGCGCCACCTGCGCAGCGTGGTAGCCGTAATCACCCAGCCATTCTGCCGCGACGCGGGCGCGTTTCATATAGAAACCCATGTCATAGGCGTCGGTCATGCCGATCCCGCCATGCATCTGCACGCCTTCGCGCGCGGCGAGTTGCGCCGTATCAGTCGCCCGCGCCTTGGCCACTGAAACCGCCAACGTGGCGGCATCCGGATCAGCGTCCAGAATCCGGCCTGCCTGCAGCACGGCTGAGGTTGTCATCTCGATCTCGCACCACAGATGCGCGGCGCGGTGTTGCAAGGCCTGAAAACTGGCGATGGTGACACCAAACTGCTTCCGTTCTTTTAGATACTCGGTGGTCATGGCAAAGGCCGCTTGCGCCAGACCGGTGCTTTCGGCGGCAAGGGCAGCCTGCCCGGCCTCCAGCCCATAACGCAACAGTGCCCTGCCATCCCCGGCAGCGCCGAGCAATTCGTCGCCCGAGACGGTAACATCATCAAACTCCAGCCGTGCCGCGTCGCGGCTGTCGATCATCGCAGATACATTGCACCTCAGCCCCGCGCGGTCAGCAGGCAGATCAAACAGGCACGGGCCGTCCTCGCTTTGCGCCAGAACCAGCACGTGATCGGCATTTCCTCCATCCACGACAAAGCGCTTTTCACCCTTCAGGACGTAGCCGTTGCCGCGCTTTTCTGCCGTGAGTTCAATGCGCTCCGGATTGAACTTGGAGCCTTCATCAACAGCAATGGCATAGGTCCGCGCGCCGCTGGCAATCTGCGCCAGTGCCGCCTGACATCGTGGATCATCAAGCCGCCGCAAAACCGTCGCCGCCATGACGACTGTGCTCAGGAACGGGCTGACGGCAAGCGTCCGGCCCATTTCACCTGCCAGCACATGGGCGGCGGCGTGCCCCATGTCAGCGCCGCCTGCGCTTTCCGGGACCAAAATCCCGGCCCAGCCCGCATCGACCATTTCCTGCCATAAGGCATCGTCGCGGGTCTGGTTGGCGTCGCGCAACTCCCGCAGGCGCGAGACTGGAGCGGATCTGTCCAAAAGCCCCCGGGCGGCTTCCTGCAGCATGATTTCTTCTTCAGTTTGAATGAGTTTCAGCATCAGTCTTACCCCGGAAGCCCCAGAATGCGGCGGGAAATGATCGACAGCATCACCTCGGAGGTGCCGCCCTCGATCGAGTTCGCCTTGGTGCGCAGCCAGGAGGGCGCACGCCCGTCATCCCAGTCCAGTGCATCGCTGCCGCCTGCGGCCATCACCAGTTCCAGTCGGCGTTTGTTGAGCTCGGTTCCGGCATATTTCAGCATCGCAGAGGCATCACCGACGCCCTGCCCGCCTTCAGCCTGATCCTTGTAGCGTTCCAGCGTCATCTCCATCGCCAATGCGTCGACTTCCGTGCGCATCGCGTCGGCTCGCAGCACCGGATCGCTTTGGCCGGTTTCCGCATCGCCCAGAACCGCTCCCAGCGCCCGGCCCGCGCCCATGGTCTGCCCGCCGGCGCTGATCATCTCGCGTTCGTGGGTCAGCAGGTATTTGGCCACGTCCCAGCCCCGATTCACGTCCCCGACCACCTGAAATTTCGGCACCTCAACGTCATCAAAGAAGGTTTCGCAAAATGGCGAGGCGCCGGAAATCAGCCGGATCGGGCGGGTCGAAACCCCTTTTGAACTCATATCCATCAGGATAAAGGAAATTCCCTTATGCTTGGGCGCGTCGCGGTCGGTGCGCAGCAGCGCAAAAATCCAATCGGCCTTGTCCGCATAAGAGGTCCAGATCTTCTGCCCATTGACCAGCCAGTGATCGCCTCGATCCTCGGCCCGTGACTGAACTCCAGCAAGATCAGAACCCGCGCCCGGCTCAGAATAGCCCTGACACCAACGGATTTCACCGCGCGCAATGGGCGGCAGGTAGGTTTGCTTCTGCTCTTCGCTGCCGAACTTCAAAAGGGCCGGGCCGAGCATCCAGATTCCAAAACTATCAAGCGGCGAGCGCGCGCCCAGTTCTGCCATCTCCTCTTTCAGGATCTTGTCCTGCGCCCGGGTAAGGCCAGCACCGCCATAGGCACGCGGCCAGGTTGGAACCGTCAGTCCGGCAGCAGCGCAGCGATCCAGCCAGAGTTTCTGCGCGGGAGAAGAAAACTCCCAAGTCTTGCCGCCCCAGCAGATGGCACCTTCGCCACTGGCGCCATCGCGCATGTCGTCGGGGCAATTCTCCTCCAGCCATGCCCGGATTTGCTTGCGAAACTCAGGTGTATCCGCAAACTCCGGCTGTGTACTCGTGGTCATGATCTCCCCCCATGGTTCCACCCGGCTCGTGATGTTTCACATAGCAGAATTGCATTTCGCTATTCCATTGACAACGCTCCAGACAGCCCCAAGACTTTACGTAATTTTGGCATCTGACACTGGTGGGAAGAGGAAAAAACATGAAAGCAATGCTCAGCATCGAGCCCGGCGGACCCGAGAGTCTGACATGGACGGAGCTACCGGACCCGGCGCCTGCCAAGGGGGAATTGTTGGTAGAAATCCGTGCCGCCGGCGTCAATTTTCCCGATACGCTGATCATTCAGGACCTCTATCAGATGAAGCCCCCGCGCCCCTTTGCGCCCGGCGGTGAAATCGCCGGAGTGGTCGCCGCCATTGGTGAGGGTGTCGAAGGCTACGCCATTGGGGATAGGGTTCTGGCACTGACAGGCCATGGTGGATTTGCGACCCATCGCTGCATCGACGCAGCGCAGGCGATCCGTATTCCCGACGCGATGCCGTTTGAGGACGCCGCCTGTTTCGTTTTTACCTATGGCACATCCTATCACGCGCTGAAGGACCGCGCGCATATGAAACCGGGCGAAAGCCTTTTGATCCTGGGGGCTGCCGGCGGTGTCGGCGTGGCTGCCATCGAACTGGGCAAGGCGATGGGCGCCAAGGTGATCGCGGCAGTGTCTTCGGACGACAAGGCTGCCTTCTGCCGCGAGGTTGGAGCGGATGAAACGCTGGTCTACGGCCGCAGCCTCGACAAGGGGCAGCAGAAAGATTTTTCGTCCCAGATCAAAGCCCTGTCGGGAAAAGATGGTGTTGATGTAGTCTATGACTCCGTGGGCGGCGCCTATTCGGAACCAGCCTTGCGGGCGATGGCCTGGGAAGGCCGGTTTCTGGTCGTTGGCTTCCCGGCCGGCATCGCGCAAATCCCTATGAATCTGCCGCTTCTGAAAGGTTGTGATATCGTAGGCGTGTTCTGGGGGGCCTCTGTCTATCGTGACCCCAAGGGCCATGCAGAAAACATGGCTGAATTGTTCGCCCTTTACGAGCAAGGCAAGATCAAACCACGTATCAGCGAAACCCTGAAGATGCAGGATGCTGCCACTGCGCTGAACCTTGTGCAGGACCGCAAGGCGCTGGGCAAAATCGTCCTGACCAACGATTAACATTTGGGGTGCAGCACCACAGGAGGCCGGATGATGGCGCTGCACCTTCCGCGAAGTAAACTCTCTGTAACAAAGTAGGAACACGTTCAAAAAGGCGCATATACGCCGTCGCTTTTAATAAAGTTCTCCTGTAGTTTCCGGGACATGAACTGCACAAGGATAATGCGATGCGCAGTATTCTGATCCTCAATGGTCCGAATCTTAATCTTCTGGGGACGCGCCAGCCGGAAGTCTACGGACGGGAAACCCTGGAAATGGCCGAAGCAGCCTGCGTTGCCCATGCCAGAGCGCAGGGTCTTGAGGCTGTCTGCCTGCAATCCAATCACGAAGGTGTGTTGCTGGATGCCATTCATGCGGCGCGCGGCACCCATTCCGGGGTCATCCTGAACGCTGGCGCGTACACGCATACGTCAATTGCGCTAATGGACGCGCTCTTTTCGGTTGAAATTCCCGCCGTTGAGGTCCACCTATCCAACATCCACGCCCGCGAAGAGTTTCGCCACAGGTCATTTATCTCGCGTGCCGTCATCGGCCAGATTTGCGGTTTTGGAACACAGGGGTATTTGTTTGCCATCGATGCCCTAGCCAAGCATTTTGAACGAGAGGCGGAGCCTGAATGAACCTTTCTGACTATCTGCATTTCGTGTGCGGGGCCAAGACGCTCGAAGAGCTGTGGCATGGGCACGTGGATCAGATGGCAAAGTTCGAATTTGACAGGCTGATTTACGGATACACTCGCTACAAGACAGAAACCTCTCTGGGGGATCCGGAAGATTTTGTCGTGCTGTCCAACCATTCGCCGGAGTACCTGAACGGGTTCCTGCACCGGGGCCTTTATTCCAGCGCGCCGATGCTGCGCTGGGCACTGGAAAACGAAGGCGCCGGCAGCTGGCATCTGATTCAGAGGATGATCGAGAATGGTGAGCTTGGCCCGGATGGCGAACGGGTGCTGGAGTTCAACAGAAAGATGAAGATGAACGCGGGCTATACGGTCAGCTTTCATTCCAATTCGGCGCGTTTCAAAGGTGCGATCTCGCTGGCTGCGCGCAGTGAGCTGTCCCAGGACGAGGTCGATGCGATCTGGGTTGAACACGGCAGCGATATCATCCTTATGAACAACGTGGCGCATCTGAAAATCCTCACCCTACCCTATAGTCCTCCGAACCGGGCCCTCACCAAACGGCAACGGGAAGCGCTGCAATGGGTCGGAGATGGCAAGACGACGCAGGACATCGCGATCCTCATGGGCCTGACCCCGGCCACGGTCGAAAAGCACCTGCGCCTGGCCCGGGACGCGCTGGCAGTGGAGACAACGGCCCAGGCCGTCCTCAAGGCAGCCTTGCACAACCAGATGTATGTGATGGAATCCTGACGGGATCCCCCTACCCGGCCTGGCTATTGTGAGTTTCCGCTAGGGAGGTTTAAGCCTGCCAGACGCTAAAGAGCGTCAAATAGGTAAGGAATACACTACTACCGATTTCGTACAAAAAGACGCAGTCTGTAAATGTTCCGTGAGTGGTGGCTTTAGCCTAGGAACTTTGGGAAACGACCCTTGTAATACCAAGGCTCTCCGACCTGTGTGGTTGCCGACGCTTATACTCAGCGTCGGTGATCATGTTTTTGGGGTCCCATCCATCCCTATCAGTGGGGCCCCATATTCCCCGATCATATCCCCTATTCGCCCTGCCAGTTCGCCCTGGGCTGGCTCAGACGTTCCTCGAACCGAGACACGATCCTCTAACCCACCAAAGTACTCAAGAAACGCAAAAAAGGCCGGTAGGTTTCCCCACCGGCCCCTTAAAAGTCTGTCTAGGCAGATTAGCCCTGAGCCGCTTTTGCGACTTCAGCTGCGAAATCTTCTTTTTCGACTTCGATGCCTTCACCAACCTCAACACGGATGAAACCGGTCACGGTGGCGCCAGCTTCCTTGGCAGCGGCTTCGACGGTCAGGTCGGGATTCACGACGAACTGCTGGTTCAGCAGTGTCGATTCCGCAACGAATTTCTTCATGCGGCCAACGATCATCTTCTCGATCACCTGCTCCGGCTTGCCGGATTCACGGGCGATGTCCATCTGAACTTGCTTCTCTTTCTCGACAACCGCCGGGTCCATATCAGCTTCGCTCAGGGCAGCGGGGTTAACCGCGGCGATGTGCATTGCAACCTGCTTGCCAAAGGCTTCGTCGCCACCGGTCATTGCAACCAGGACACCGATTTTGCCCATGCCGTCAGCGGCAGCGTTGTGCACGTAGGACACAACAGTTTCGCCTTCGATCTTGGCCATCCGGCGCAGGGTCATGTTTTCGCCGATGGTGGCGATCTTGTCGGTCAGGGTGTCAGCAACGGATTTACCACCCAGATCGGCCGCGTTCAGACCGTCGACGTCATCAACGTTCAGAGCTGCCTTGGCGATGCCGGCAACCATTTCCTGGAATTCGCCGTTCTTCGCAACGAAGTCGGTTTCCGAGTTCACTTCAACGGCGACGCCCTTGCCACCTTCGACGACGACAGCGACCAGGCCTTCGGCTGCGGTGCGGCCGGATTTCTTGGCGGCTTTGGCGAGACCTTTGGTGCGCAGCCAGTCGACGGCCGCTTCCATGTCGCCATTGGTTTCGGTCAGCGCTTTTTTGGCGTCCATCATGCCGGCGCCGGTCGAGTCGCGCAGTTCTTTCACGAGTGCTGCTGTGATTGCCATGTTAGGCTCTCCTCAAATCGAAACGGAATTGGGGCAGGAAATACCCTGCCCCTGATGTCAAATCTGTGACAGGCAGGATCAGGCCTGAGCTTCCTCGGAAACAGCTTCCTCTTCGGGAGCTTCTTCCAGGGCGCCAAGGTCAACACCAGCTGCACCCAGCTGTGCGGACATGCCGTCCAGCGCAGCGCGGGCAACCAGATCGCAGTACAGAGCGATGGCGCGGGACGCGTCGTCGTTGCCGGGAATGATGTAGTCAACGCCATCGGGCGAGCAGTTGGTGTCGACGATTGCCACAACCGGGATACCCAGTTTCTTGGCTTCGGCGATGGCCAGCGCTTCTTTTTTAACGTCGATGACGAACAGCAGGTCCGGCACGCCGCCCATTTCGCGGATCCCGCCAAGCGAGGCCTGCAGTTTGGTCTGGTCACGTTCCATGCCCAGGCGCTCTTTCTTGGTGAGGCCTTCAGCACCGGTTTCCATCTTCTCGTCGATTTCCTTCAGGCGGTTGATCGACTGGGAAACGGTTTTCCAGTTGGTGAGCGTGCCGCCCAGCCAACGGTGGTTCATGTAGTACTGAGCCGACTTCTCTGCCGCGTCTGCAATCGGCTGAGCCGCCTGACGCTTGGTGCCGACGAACAGGATACGGCCGCCTTTTGCAACGGTGTCACGAACAACCTGCAGAGCCTGGTCCAGCATCGGAACGGTCTGGGTGAGGTCCATGATGTGAATGCCGTTGCGCGCGCCATAGATGAAAGGCGACATGCGCGGGTTCCAGCGCTGAGTCTGGTGGCCGAAGTGAACGCCAGCTTCGAGCAGCTGACGCATGGTGAACTCGGGAAGAGCCATGCTATCTTTTCCTTTTCCGGTTTAATCCTCGGCGGGGGTCTCAGAGCGGATGCTCCAACCGGCGGGCCGTTGGGGATGTCTCCCCCAAATCGGCCCAAACCCCGCCTGCGGGTTCGATGGCGCGCGTATAAGTCACCTTTGACAGGGGCGCAAGGCTTATTTCGCTGCCTTTGCCCGCAACTGCTCATGGCCTGCGCGCACTTGGGCCTCGCAGGCCGCCGCCAGATCTTTGCGATTTGAAAAATCAGCAACGCGTAGCGGCGGGTGGTACATCAGCTCAACCCGGCCTTGCCGGGTCGCAGCAAGGGTTTTCAGCAGATGCGGCCCAAACTCCATATCCCCCCACCAGCCATAGAACCGGTCCGGCGCACCGCTGGGGGCGAAGAACACCACCGATACCGGCTGAACATGCATGAAATCGCGCAGATGGTCACTGAAGAATGCGGCGAAGAGTGTTGTTTTGAATGGCAAAACCCTGAGGCCATCGGTCGAGGTGCCTTCAGGAAAGAACAACAGCTTGTGCCCGGCCTTCAGGCGCTCTTCGAACAGCAGGGTTTGCTCTTTGGCTTTCTTGGGGTTGCGGTCGATGAACACGGTTCCGGTCGCCCGCGCCAGCCAACCGATGCCGGGCCACCCTGCGACCTCGGCCTTGGAGACGAAATAAATCCGCTTTCGCGCGTTGAGGGCGAAAATATCCAGCCAGGACGTATGGTTGGCCACGACGGCCCCGCGCTGCTGCATGAGGGCGCCGGTGGTGGAAAACCCCATACCCAGCACCCGGAAGGCATTGCGGCAGACGAATTGGGTAATGAAAGGCGTCACGGGTCGGTGCAGCCCACACAGCGGATATTCGATCAGCCGTACCAGAAGCAGAACAAGCAGCCCGCCGAATACCAGCGTCCCAAGCACCAAGACCCTGACGCAGACCAGCATCCACCCGAGCGGACCGATCCGCACCGGATCAGGCGCCTCATCACTGTGCCAAACCGGGCTCATCGCAGGCTCACGCGCCCCCGCCGCCGGTATAGATCCGTTTCTGACGCGCGTTCATCCGCTCGGTATCCAGAACCAGACAGACGTCCGTGGTGTTGAATGTGTGGTCAACAAATGCGCCATCGCCGACAAAGCCGCCCAGACGCAGGTAGGCCTTGATCAGCGCTGGCATATCCACCATCGCCTTGCGCCGGTCCAGTTGCTGCGGATCAATCAGATCCATTGGCTGGTAAACGCGCGAACGCACCCGCAGATCTGGCGGCGCAAGATGGTTGTGATGCAGCATCGTCAAAGGGGCAGCCAGTTCCTGCGCGTCGGTACCGGGGAAGCTGGCGACGCCAAACAGAACCTCTATCTCATGCTCGGCAACGTATTGCGCCAGACCGTTCCACAGGTGGAACATCCCCGCGCCGCCGCGATACTCCGGGTGCAGGCAGGACCGGCCCAGTTCCAGCAACCTGCGGCCCGAGGATTTGAGCGGCGTCAGATCATACTCATCCTCGGAATAGAACTGCCCAACCTCAGCTGCGCGATCACTGGTCAGCAGGCGGTAAACGCCCACCACCTGACCACTGTTGGTATCAGTTAGCAGCATATGATCGAAAAACGGATCGAACCGGTCGCGTTCAAGCCCGGCCGCGTGATCGACAAGCTCCCCATCTCCGCCCAGTTCGGTCACAAAAACCTGATACCTCAGTGCCTGCGCCGCGCGCAGATCTTCTTCGGTCCGGGCCAGGCGCACAGAGAAGTCGGAAGGGGTGTCAGGCATCGGAATTCTCGGTGGTCGAAGCTGCTCTGCAGATAGCGTATCTGCTTTGAAACAGGCAAGAGTTTAACAAAACCGAAATGGGTTTATTAACTGGCCGTAAACCATTATGGCTCAAACACTGGAACAAGGGCCACTTGGCGTCCATCGAACACGAGCTTGCCCTGGTCCCGAAAATTGACGGTGATTTTGCCTGCGGCATTGGACTGTACCTGCCCGAGCCCCCATTCCGGGTGTTCCGGGTGTTTCACGTACATGCCCGGCGAAAGGATTGCATTGAGGTCAGTCATTTGAATTGGCCCAATTCGGAGGATATTACATGGCTGTAGATAATGAAGATCTGCCTGCATTGATAGGGTCGCGGATCTGCCACGATCTTATCAGCCCTATCGGCGCCATCAACAACGGCCTTGAACTGCTTGGAATGTCTGGCGAAGTTTCCGGTCCCGAGATGGAGTTGATTTCCGACAGCGTGACCAATGCCAATGCCCGCATCCGGTTTTTCCGCATTGCCTTTGGCGCCGCAGGTGATCAGCAGATGGGCCGCGCCGAGGTTGTTTCGGTTCTGGATGACGTCAGCAAGGGCGGGCGGCTCAGCTACCAGTGGGCCCCTCTCGAAGGATCCAGCCGCAGTGAGGTCCGCATGGCCTTCCTTGCCGCGCTCTGCCTGGAAAGCGCCCTGCCCTATGGCGGTACCATCACCGTGCTTTGCGCGGATGGGCATTGGACCGTCATCGGCGAAGGTCCGAAACTGAATGTGGATGATGCGCTCTGGGCGCGCCTCAGCGATGACAACGCAGAGGTGAAGATCTCCCCCGCGCAGGTCCAGTTCGCGATGCTGCCCTACGCCGCAAAGCAGGCAGAGCGGGACCTGAAGGTCGAGCAGGCGCTGGAAAAGATCTCGATCTTCTTCTGATTCAAACGATTTTTAGAATAGAAAACGCCACCCCAGCGGGTGGCGTTTTGCGTTTCATTTGGACCTCAGGCGCGCGTGGTTCCGTCGCCGCGCACCAGATATTTGAAACTGGTCAGCTGCGCCGCGCCCACCGGGCCACGGGCGTGCATCTTGCCGGTTGCGATACCGATTTCCGCGCCCATGCCGAACTCACCACCATCGGCAAACTGGGTCGAGGCATTGTGCATCAGGATGGCACTGTCGAGTTCGGCAAAGAACTGATCCACAGCCGCCTCATCCTCGGTCAGGATGCAATCGGTATGCTGGGAATGATGCGTCCGGATATAGGCGATTGCCTCGTCGATATCGGCGACCTGACGGGCCGAGATGATGGCGTCCAGATGCTCCTTACCCCAATCCTCGGCCGTGGCGACAACCATGTTCCCGGGGCCAGGCAGACCTTCCTCAGCGTGGATTTCGACGCCAGCTGTAGCCAAGGCAGTCAGGACATCCTTGCCGATGGTTTCGGCGATGTCCTGATGGATCAGCAGACATTCGGCGGCGCCGCAGATCCCGGTTCGCCGGGTTTTGGCGTTCAGCACCACGTCCAGCGCCTTTTGCGGGTC
Source organism: Phaeobacter sp. SYSU ZJ3003 (assembly GCF_041300735.1). Lineage (NCBI taxonomy): Bacteria > Pseudomonadati > Pseudomonadota > Alphaproteobacteria > Rhodobacterales > Roseobacteraceae > Phaeobacter > Phaeobacter sp. SYSU ZJ3003. The sequence continues at coordinate 25,122 of NZ_PXNU01000050.1, forward strand.
GGCGGATTTGTCGAGATAGATATGCACGATGCCTTCGAGATGGGCAAAGACCGGCACCCGCGCTTCGCGCTGCACCAGCCCAACCAGCCCTTTGCCGCCGCGGGGCACGATCACGTCGACATAATCGGTCATGGTCAGCAATTCCTGCACCGCCGCGCGGTCACGGGTCGGCACCAACTGCACCGCGGTTTCCGGCAGATCCGCCGCCTTCAGACCTTCGGCAAGGCAGGCATGGATGGCGCGCGCCGAATGGAAGCTTTCGGAGCCGCCGCGCAGGATCACCGCATTGCCGGATTTCAGGCACAGCGCGCCGGCATCCGCTGTCACATTGGGACGGCTTTCATAGATCACTCCGATCACGCCAAGAGGCGTCCGGACCCGCTGAATCCGAAGACCCGAGGGCTGCGTCCATTCCTCCAGCACCTCACCCACAGGATCACTCTGACCTGCCACGGCGCGCAAGCCATCGACGATGCCCTGAATACGCGCCTCATCCAGCATCAGCCGGTCCATCATGGCCGGCGAAAGCCCTTTGGAGCGCCCGAACTCCATATCCTTTTCATTGGCGGCAATGATCTGGTCACGCTGCTGCCAGACCGCATCTGCTGCGGCCAGAAGCGCCTTTTCCTTGCGTTCGGCACTGGCTGTGGCCAGTTTTTCCGCAGCTTTCCTTGCATTTTTGCCAAGCTCAGCCATCAGAGCCTGAATATCATCGGTGTCTTTCATCGGTATCATGCCTTTGACGTCCTCGGGTCACAGACTACTGCGAACCGCGAGGGAAATTCCATATAGAAGAAGATCAGAAGGCGATGTCGTCTCGGTGGATCAATGCGGCCCGGCCCGGATAGCCAAGCGTCGCTTCGATCTCGGCCGACTGGCGCCCCTGTATTGCGCGGGCCTCGCCACCGGTATAGCGCGACAAGCCCTGCCCCAGTTTGCGCCCGTCTGGGCCCAGGATGGCCAGCGGTTCCCCGCGGCCAAAGTCCCCCTCTACATAGCGTACCCCGGCAGGCAGCAGGCTGTTGCCGTTCATCAGGGCGTTGGCGGCCCCTTCGTCAATCGTGATCACGCCGCGCGTCTTCATCGCTGCGATCCAGCGTTTGCGCGCGGCTTGCGGATCGCCCTGCGCCACGAACCAGGTGCAGGGAACACTATCTTCCAGCGCTTTCAGTGGGTTAAGGGCCGAACCTTCAGTGATCACCATGGCGCAACCGGCCGCCGTGGCCATCTTGGCCGCCATCAATTTGGTTATCATGCCACCTTTGGACAGGCCCGACACCCCGTCGCCGGCCATGGCTTCGATCTCGGGTGTGATCTCTTCGATCCGGTCGAACCGGCGAGCCTCGGGATCGATCGCGGGGTTGGCGCTGTAGAACCCATCGACATCCGACAACAGGACCAGCGTATCTGCCCCGACGGTTACAGCGACCTGCGCCGCCAGCCTGTCGTTGTCGCCATAACGGATCTCGTCGGTGGCGATGGTGTCATTCTCGTTGACGATGGGCACCGCGCCCAGACCAATCAGGGTTTCCAGCGTCGCCCGGGAGTTGAGGTACCGACGCCGGTCCGAACTGTCCTCCAGCGTGACCAGCACCTGCGCGGTGGTGATCCCATGCGGTGCCAGCGCTTCCTCATAGGCACGAGCAAGGCGGATCTGACCCACGGCAGCAGCAGCCTGCGATTGCTCCAGCGGCAATTCGCGGCGCGGCAGATCGAGCACCCCGCGCCCCAGCGCGATCGAGCCGGAGGAGACGATCACCACATCCTTGCCCAGCGATTTCAGCCAGGCCACGTCATTGGCAAGGGAATGCAGCCAGCCAGAGCGCAACTGACCGCTGGCTCGGTCTACCAACAGCGCCGAGCCGATCTTGATGACGATGCGCCGGGCGTCGCTCAGGGCTGCCACGTCTCTTCCTCTTCCTCGGGTTTCAGACGCAGGCGATCCTCTTTGATCTGGTTGCGAAGGGTGCGCAGCACGTCGGTCAACCCGTGGCGGCTGACGCCAGACATCAGATGCACCGGCCCGCCGACGGCCGCCTCGAGGGCGGCATGCGCCTCGGCGCGCTCCTCGTCATCCAGCGCGTCCACCTTGTTCAGCGCAGTGATCCGGGGCTTTTCCGCCAACTCGCCGCCATAGGCTTCGAGCTCTCCAACGATGGTATGGTAATCCTCAACCAGCGTTTCCGAGGTGCCGTCCACCAGATGCAGCAGCACCGCGCAGCGTTCCACATGGCCCAGGAACCGGTCACCGATCCCGCGTCCCTCATGGGCGCCTTCGATCAGGCCCGGAATATCGGCAACCACGAATTCAGCGTTATCAACGCCAACCACGCCAAGGTTCGGATGCAGGGTGGTAAAGGGATAATCGGCAATCTTGGGCCGCGCATTGGAGGTCGCCGACAGGAAGGTCGATTTTCCCGCATTCGGCAAACCCAGCAGGCCGGCATCCGCGATCAGTTTCAGTCGCAGCCAGATGGTGCGCTCGACGCCGTCCTGACCGGGATTTGCACGGCGCGGCGCCTGGTTCACCGAGGTTTTGAAATGCAGGTTGCCAAAGCCGCCATTGCCGCCCTTGGCCAGCAGCACACGTTGACCGAGTTCGGTCATATCCGCCAGTACGGTCTCTTCATCCTCATCCAGAATTTCGGTGCCGACCGGCACCCGCAGGATGATATCATCGCCATCCTTGCCGGTGCGCTGACGCCCCATACCGGACTGGCCGTTCTTGGCAAAGAAGTGTTGCTGATAGCGAAAATCGATCAGGGTGTTGAGCCCGTCCACGGCCTCAACCCAGACCGAACCGCCCTTGCCACCGTCGCCGCCATCGGGACCACCGTGTTCGATGTATTTCTCACGCCGGAAGCTGATACACCCGTTCCCGCCTGCGCCGGAGCGAATATAGACCTTTGCCAGATCGAGGAATTTCATGTCAGCTCCTTCGTGCAGATCGCCAGGCGGCGGCTCCGCAGCTTTCGATTGTGGACAGGGGCATTGAGCACCCCATGCCATGGTTTTGCGATTGGCTTATCCCATTGGGGAAGAGCCGCCAATCACTGTTTTCGGCTGTAGGTCCAGGTCGGCACGGTCGAGTCCCGGGCCACGCAGAAAGTCTCTGCATCACCAAGATATTCGAACCCGCAATGGATCAGGACCCGGGCCGAGGCCGGATTGTCCTGAAACACCGAGGCAAACATCGCTGCATTGCCCAAGGGGTTGGCCTGCACTAGCGCCTCAAGGGCTTCGGAGGCCAAGCCGGTGTTCCAGAACGCCGGTGCGATCCAGAACCCAACTTCGGACTGGTTGCGGTCCATCCGCTTCAGCCCGATCACGCCCTTCAGTTCATCTCCGCCCGACGGGGTGCCGTCGATGGCCCAGATGTCCTCCTCGCGGTCCGGCGCCATGGCGCGGGCCACATAGGCCTCGACAGCGCCGGGGGGCAACGGATGCGGGATCGAGGTGGTCATCCGCGCCACCCGTTCATCCCCCGCGTAATGCGCGATCAGACCCGCGTCCGATTTGCGCAGCGGACGCAGCAAAAACCGCTCTGTCTCGATGACCGGTTGCTGGTCTGTCTGATCCAAACTCATTGCCTTGCTCCTCCTCAAAAGACCAATCGTCGATCGGCGACCGGTACGGCCTTTCCGGGAAAGCACCAAGATAGGTGCTGATCTGCCTGACGCCAGCCCCGGGCTGCAAATTCGTCCGGTTGGGAGCGTTTCCTTCCGGGACCACCCCGGAACACCCTGCCCGTCGGACATCATTTGCGGATTACTGGTTAAAACGAAAAAGGGGACCGGCTCTATCACCGATCCCCTCAATATTTTTTGCCACTTCGGGTTCGGCTTACTCAGCGGCCTCCGCCACTGGGAGAACCGAAATAAAGGTACGGCCTTTAAGGCCCTTGTGGAAGGTCACAGCACCGTCGGTGGTTGCAAAGATGGTGTGATCTTTGCCCAGACCAACGCCTTCGCCCGGCCAAAACTTGGTGCCGCGCTGACGTACGATGATGTTGCCTGCGATGGCCGCCTGGCCACCATACAGTTTCACGCCAAGGCGGCGACCGGCTGAGTCGCGGCCGTTACGGGAGGAACCGCCAGCTTTCTTATGTGCCATTGTCTATCTCCTTAGCCTTTAGCCAGATCTTTGGCTTGCTCAACCCATTCGGGTTTCACTTTGATGGCGTCGATAGCAGCAATATCGTCTGCCGACAAGGCTGCGATCTGTGCGAAGCTGGTCAGACCAGCGTCGTTCAGCTTGGTAGCGGCGGCAGGGCCGACACCGGTCAGCTTGGTCAGATCGTCGGAACCGGCAGCAGCGGGTGCTGCGGCTTTCTTGGCAGCCGGAGCAGCAGCGGCAGGTGCGGTTGCGCCTTTACCGGTTGCAGCTTTTACGCCGGATTTGTCCGCGCCCGACGCCAGGATGTCGGTGATCTTGACCAGAGTCAGCTTCTGACGGTGGCCTTTGGTGCGCTTGGACGAGTGCTTACGACGGCGCTTGACGAAGTGGATCAGCTTTTCGCCTTTGATCTGATCGATCACTTCGGCCTGAACCGCAGCACCGTCAACAAAGGGAGCGCCGACCACGGGGGCGTCGCCACCGAGCATCAGAACATCGTTGAACTGGATTTTTTCGCCAGCATCAGCAGCAAGTTTCTCAACGCGGAGCACGTCGCCCGCCTGAACCTTGTACTGCTTGCCGCCAGTCTTGAGGACCGCAAACATGTGCGTCTTTCCTTTTTCAACCGCGTCCTTCGGCCCCTGAACTTCAGGTGTTTCGGCATTTGGTGTTTAAACCTTTGCCGCCTCGAACAGCGCGACCCTTGTACGGGCCGTATTACAAATAGACCCGGCACAGAGATTCCGGGCCGGGATGGGCGCTTTTTATCCAGAAAGTGGCTCATGTCAACCACTGATTGCCGCCCCGATACATGTCGTGCGCCGGTCCGGAGGGAAAAGGGTGACAGGGCCGCCCGGAACTGGCGCGCCTAGATGTCTTCGCCCTGCCCCAACCCCTTCATCTGGTAGGCCAGCGCCTCGAACCGGTTGGCAGTGATCTCATACTGTACTGCATTCAGCAACTCATAGACCTCTTGCATCAGCGGCGTCTCCAGCGCCCGTACATAAGAACGGACCTCTTCATCGGAAAAATCCTGATAGGCATAGGCGGATGAAGCCATGCTGGAGGCCCTAAGCGCCATCCGCATGCCCGGCGCCTGCTCCTGCTGCCAGGCCCGCAAACCGTCGGCGTCCAATTGCAGATCAATCACCCTGGCGGCACTGGCCGCCATCAGGAACCGGAACTGGATCTGCTGGATTGCTTTGACACCGGTATCTGCGGCATCAACCGCCTTTGTCATCCGCTGGAGCAAGGCCAGCCGTTCGCTGCCGCCCTGCACCAGATCGGCGATAATACGCTGTCCCGCAATCTGCTTGGTCTCGTCATCCTCGACCATATGGGCGGCATTTTCGGCTGCCACCAGCCGCTGCCCCAGATCGCTGGCATAAAAGGCCGCCGCATGATCCAGCGCGGCATCGTCCAGCGTTTCGACAAGGATATCGAGCGCCAGCGCCCGCATCCGCTCGGTGTCGAACACCCGCTCGGCCAGCCGGGTCCACTCCTGCCCAAAATCCCCGGCCTCAAGCCCGAGCATCTCAGGCGCGCTTTCGGCGGAAAGTGCAATACTGTCCAGCGCCACGTCGAATCCAGTGACCTCAAGAAAAGCGGTCACTTCAGCACGGTCAGCGGCCCTGGCCGGAGACAAAAGCCCGGATGCAAAGACGCCAATGAACAGCGCAGCACAAAGCGACGCCAGCGGTTTTAGAAGAGAATGTGTCATACCCACGAATCTATGGTAAATTGTCTGACAGACAATGAAAAAGCGACTTTCGCTCAAGAAGTTGAAAATCCCCCCTTGCGCCCGCCAGAATTCAACATTAAACCGCCGCTCACCCCCCGCGGAGAGGTGCCGGAGTGGTCGAACGGGGCGGTCTCGAAAACCGTTGTTCCTTCACGGGAACCCAGGGTTCGAATCCCTGTCTCTCCGCCATTTTCCCTTCAAAATAAGGGTTTTTGGTAGATTTGGAAACTCAACTATCAAAATAACTATCAAACCAGATTTTGGTTTTGAAGCTGGCCGCATGCTAAGTTGTGGTGCTGGACGGTTATCGTCTTGGAACATCCGGTAGTGTCCGAAAACTAGCCTCTTACGTTCCAGGATTTTTTTGATTCTTCTAGACGATGCTCTGCGCCAACGGTTTGCCACTCCTAACGGAGTGTCATCATCTCTTTCCCTTCACCTTATGGGCACGTCACTTCGTTACGCTTCGCTCCACTGCGTTCCTACCCAACGGTTCAGGAACGAGATGACCACCTTCATAGGGGTATGGGTGGATGTTTTGTTCTGTTTTTTCTTTTCTTTAAGGAAAAGTGGAACGTTTTTTATCCCCTAGTTTTCAGCACACTTCGAGCAAGGTCAGCAGCATTGGCTGTTACAGAAACTAGGGAGGGTATGCTTTTCATCGTCAGCCAACCGTTGTACATGCGAAGGACTAGAACCATTGTGGCTATCTCCCTAGTTCCCCTTCAGCCCGGCAGTTCAGGCCATGCATGAGCGCCAACGCAGACAGCGCAAGATGTGCGCAGACAACCCTACACAGCCTGCCATATGAGAAATCTAGCGCATTTGTTCTTGGGGTATGACTTACTGATTTTTCAATCCACCACACCACTGCCCCCCGGTGTTGGTCTGTCAGTGTTCTTTTTGACGGTCAGCCAAGAGCAGCAAGTCGTGCTTGCAGACGATGAAGGATTGGTGCTAAAATCTTTACCAAAAGGGACGATGTTATGATCAAGCAAATATTAGGAACTTTGCTGGCATTTTGCTACATTGCGGGCGTTATTAAGGGATTTGCAGGCGGATTCATGATTGGTGTCGTCAGCATATTTATACCTCCTGTAGCAATATTTATGCTGTTTTCGTAAATTGAGGGGATCAATATATGTATATCTCGGGCGCGTTATTCGCTTTTTCCATTGGTTTCCTTGGCGGCATGCTGCAAGCCAACTGGAGAAAAAACTACTTGCACGAGAATGAAAGCTTTCTTCGCTCTCTCGTCGGGGCGATGGTATCTGGTTTGATCTGGGCAATATTGTCTTGGATCGGCGTTTTCCTTGCAATTATAGTTTACTATAAATGGTACGTTCATAACAGACATTGATTACACCGTGATATGGCTTAGTTTCACCAATCGCCAAACTCGATCCAATGAACTCAACTTTCCTTCAGACCAACTAGGATCGAGAACTTACGTAACTGATAGAGAATTCAGCCAAATGCGTCAACAATCAGCCTTGTGTAGCAAGTCGCCCCTGAAGACGATGAGAGAGCCGTGCGATCTGAGGTCAAAAATTTTAAAGGCAAGTCGCCTCTGGGGGGCTTCACTTAAAAAAGGATATTTTTTATGAGTATAGGACATGCAAGAGTTAAGATTTCTGATTATGGTGAGCCAAATTTTAAGTCTATTATTCAATCAAGAGGCCGATACAATTATTACTTTATCGAGCATAGCGTTGGTGGAGAAATAACAATTACTTCCCACAAGAAAGCCTTTGGATTGTTGCCTGTGTATCAGGACTTAGCAATATTTCGACTAAGTGACATTGTTGGGTATATAAACAGTAGGCATGATTTATTTGGGGTTAGCTATCGGGACATACTGGAAAAAGATACTTACCTTAATTTCGATAAGGAAACCCTTAATTATTTAAATAAAAATGTTAAATACGACAAACATGGTGCGTATTTCATTGAGGTGAAAGGCTATGATGTTAGGGTTTATACCTCTGAGCGAATTCACTTAACGGATACCGATCCGAAGAGAAGAAAAGATTTTTTTCTAAGTGAGAGGATGGAGGAAATGGAAAAATTATCTTCTGCAGACCTCAGGCCAAAGTCAATAAACCCTCCATGGCTGTTCAATTACCATGAGGCCTAAAGAGAGATTCATTTCTAAGTTATTGGGAGGCGACATCGGGCGCTCCACTTTTCTCCACTAGTTTGGAGTTCCGATGAACAAGAAAGCCTTTGTTGCGACCATCACAAGCCGTTCTAGTAGCTTGAGTACATCTAGGGACCATATCGCTTAGCTCTGTTGCCTACAGAAACGTACGGTCAGCTAATCGTCCCTACGGATGCCATAAACGCATTTCAGGCTTTCCTGTACTGAAAGCTAGGGGATGCTGCTCCAGCAGCCAGGCATCCACCATCAGAACTAGGAACTGCATCCCCTGCATAGGTATTCCTAGTTCCCCAGCAGCCAGCCAGTATCCCTGACTACGAACACACATCAATCCAACATGAAGAAAACGGATGGACGGATTTTCCTATAGGGAAATTCATCCCTCCGTTTTTATACCACGCTTACCGAGCATTGCCGTGTTTAGCATTTTCGCATCCAGAAAACCCCGCCAGAACGTGCATTTCAAAAACACGCATGACGGAGAAAATTGCCTAAAAAACCTAAAATACTTCCCCTTCATCGTTTGAGGTAGAGAAAATTAGGTTTTTTAGGTTCTTTGGACGGTCCCGCGTTTCGCCTGATGTCTCAAGCCCAGCTTAGAGTGTGTTGTTCCATCTGTACCTCAGGCTTGGCTTGCCACCAGTTTCCTTGGCGGATTTTTCTTCACGCATGAGGTAATTGTGCGCAACAAGAACATCGATGGCAGCATTGATGAAATTCAGATCATTCAGGCCCTTCCAGCCTTTTTGTTTCACCTGGCTTGGCGAAAAGTCCTCTTCTAGTTTTTGTCGCTTCTCAAGAAGCAGGTTGGCTGCCTTGTAGCCCTCATCCCCATACCCGTAGATCCGCTTGGCATGACTGAAAAGGTAATTTGACCAGCCAATCGCCTTGTTTAAAGATTGTTCTCCCACCTCAGTTATGTGCTGATTATCGGCAAGCTCTATCAAGAGGGCGAGTGATGCGACCAAGGCAGGAAATTTCTGTAGGTGACTGGCCAAGTCGTTCCGCCCTTGGTTCTCAAACTCCACTGCTAACTTTGCATTCCGTTCATACCAATCGTTGAATATGTGCTGATGTTTTAGGGCGAAATTCAGGTTTTTGCCCACGCCGTTATAGATGCTGGTGAATGTTTCTTTTGCATCTTCATGGGCAAATTCATCTGGCGCACAGTCCACAAGTTTGAAGCTGGGCTTGAAATCTGGAAAAACGGCAAGCTGAAGCCTTTGTAAGAAACCATCGCCAGTATTTAGGTTTCCGCTAAAACAGCATTTCAACACATCTGGCTGAATATTTCCTATCAGACTTAACGTATTTTGAGGAATGTAAACAGAGTCCCTTCCCACCCGGTCCACTGAATACGGCTTATCACCATTAAACGCCTGAAGGAGATAGGGCCTATCGCCGCTCCGACTTTGGCTTTCAAAGCCTTTGAACATTCCTGAAATTTCGTCATTGACCAAAAGCAATCCAGCCGGATTTTCTGCTTGTAGTATCTGAACTTTTTCAATTGTAGAGTCATTTACAACGATCCGCTTTCCTTTTTCTCTTGCAGATTTATCGAGTGAATAGATGTGCTCCAATCCCGCATTCAATGCTGGTGTCTTTTTGGAACTAGGGGAGCCAATTAATAGTCCCCATAGATTTGGCACCACGGACCAAGTGTGATCGACTGATTTTGGCCGTATCTTATATTTGTTGCCCGCGACAGCCGCGAGACCGATCATAATACTGACTGCGATGAAATCAGGCGGGCATTGCAGCCTTTTTTGAATGTCTTTTGCCCACTTTTTTAGCGTGTCGGGCAGAAGATCAAAGTCAAAGGCGTCGACAGGCATCCCGGCTTCGCTTGACAGCGGTGTTACGTCAGGGTCCCGCATTAGAAGTGCTGCCAGCTTCATTTCAACGCTATTGACTTCGCTTAGCGATGCCGTGGCGTTGTTCTCAGGGGTGATGGTAGGCTTGTGGGTATTTGCCGCCACTGTAAGATTATTCATTACGCAGCCTCCTTATCACGCAGGGCAATGCGTGCATCGATCCAGTCTTGAACTTCTGCTGCTACCCATGCGCTAGAGCGTTCGGAAAGCTTCACTGGTTTGGGAAACTCACCTCTTTGGGCAAGAGCATAGAGCTGCGAACGGGAGAGGCCGCTTTGGGCCATGGTTTCGTGTAGTTTGATTAGTTTTGGCATATTTTCTCCAATAATTGATTAGATGGGCAGGGAACGATTTCCGCTGCCTCGTTCGAAGTTATGACCCTGATTTTTATTGGAAAAAATTGGTCAACATGGTAAAAATCGATCAACGATCTTGACCACATTTAGGCCCTAGTTTTTCAAGGGGATGGGGCTAAAGTGGTCAATTATGTCAGAGGAACTTGACCATGTTTCCTGTCAACATGGAGGCCATGGTTGTGACGATGGGCCGATTTGCGCCCTCGTGATCGGGGCACAGAGGCGTACATGATTCTTGCGAGATCATGAACGACAACTCAGCGGCCTTGTTCGGTCACGGACATGCCCTGCGAGAGTTGAATCCGTCGGAGCATCCGTGCTGTCACAGAAGCTTCCTCGTAAAACTGTCGGCCAATAGTCGGTTCAATGCGCCTGTACACTACAGCTTCTAGTTAGGTTTGCGGCCAGATTTAAAGGTGATGATCTTCTGGTCCCTAAAAAAATTCTTGGGTTCGACACCAAATAGCGTGCGGTCTAGTTTGTTCAATTCCATCCACACGTCGCTCTTTCTCATATTACTAACTGCTTGGTGATCCTTATCTTTAAGCCAGCTAATAAATATTTTCTCCCTCCTAACTTGTTTATTTTCTTTCGCACCGTCGGCCCCACTTATTGTGTCGAAAATCTTTTCTAGGTCCGACACACGGATAAATACGTGGTCAAACGACACGGTCTTAAAGGCTGAGGGCGGAGTCAGGTGTTTAGGGTCTGCATGCATTTCAAACAAATGATCGTCACGCTGGTATTCAATAACCTCTTCCAAGTCCTCTATGTCTACGTAAAGGTCGAGTTCGTTCAACACCCCTTTATAGAGTTTGTCGAAATGATCCAACCTGGTTATCGGTAGCAGGTTACCCCGTGGTGCAAAGACGGTTTCCTCTCTCTCATAATATCTAATAAAATAAGGAGGGATGTCGATCTCTTCTTCAGCCCAGCGAACCATTTGAACGCGACTGTCAGTTTGGCTTACTGCATAAAACTCAAAAACTTTCCGAATACCAGCAATAAAGACTCTTTTCATTTGAAGTGGGGTCTTGATGTGCTCTTCCATTACGTATTTGAATGGAACTAGATCAATGAACCTAGTATTTTTCATCAACATTGGTTTTCCACCCACCCAAATAGTCAGCCCAATCCTTCATCATCATAGCTCGTTTAGTGAACTGCGTTCCACGTTGATACGCTCGTTCGACCGCATCAGGCAATCTGTGAGCTAGGGCATGTTCCGCCACTTCTCTGGGATAGTTGGTCGCCTCCGCTGCCCACATACGGAACGTACTGCGGAAGCCATGAACAGTCACGGTCTTGCCTTCTTCATCCACCCATGTCGGCGTTGCCGCGTTCATACGCCGAATGACCGCCGTCAAGCTCATGTCCGATAGGGGTTGCCCTTTGGTCCCCGGAAAAACCACATCCGTACCCTCAAGGCGAGGAAGCTGTTTCAATAACGAAATTGCGGCTGGGCTCAATGGCACTTCGTGCTGTTGTTTAGCCTTCATGCGTGCAGCAGGGATGGTCCAAATCTTTGCTGCCAGGTCGATCTCTGACCACATGGCACCACGTACCTCGCCACTGCGTGCAGCGGTCAGGAGCGTGAATTCTAGCGCCCTAGTTGCCATGCCTTCTCGCTGGCGAATCTCTTGCACAAAACCCCCTACCCTCTGCCATGGAAGTGATGGGTGGTTTTTCGTCGTCCGCACATTGTCAATGGCGGCCAGCAAGTTCTCCAAGTGGCCCTTCCATCTAGCCGGGTTTTCGCCTGAACGGGCACCGCTAGTTGTGGCCCAGCCCAGAATCGACTCCATGCGACCACGTACCCGCTTGGCGGTTTCATTTTTGGCTTGCCAAAATTGCTGACCATTTTCTTGTTCCTGTGTGAGCACTTTGAGAACTAGAGCTGTGTCCACCTGTGCAACAGGCAATGCCCCAATGATCGGGCTAACATACGTCGTGATTGTGTTGCTCCATTGATCGGCATGCTTGGCATTCTTCCAACTCGAACGGTGCGCTTCGATATATGCGCTTGCACATTGATCAAACGTCATCAGCTTGGCCTGCGCCACCATAGCCTCTAGTTTTGCTTCACGTTTGGCTTCTAGGGGGTTGATCCCTTTTAGCTTCAATTTGCGAGCTTCCATGGCCCTCTCGCGAGCATCTGCCAAAGTGACCGTATGAGTGGGGCCCAAGCCCATTCCGTAGGGCGTGCCGTTGATCATGTAGCGGAACAGCCAAGATTTCACTCCGGCCTTCGTGATTTGCAGATACAAGCCACCACCATCGCTATAGAGTCCCGGCGCTTTCTTCTTTTCGACTTCTTTTGCAGTCAGTCTGTTCAGTGTGCGTGCCATGCAATTAACAACTATCAATTCAACTATCAAATAATGACCGGATTTACGTGCATCTGTCAAGACCTTCTAGGACGAACGTCTAACATAACTATCTGATTAAGAACGAATAGTAGGATCACCCTGGACGACCAAGGATGTAATATTGGCGGACTGTCTCTCCGCCATTAATTCCCTAATTTGCGACTGTAACACGAAATAGTCAGGGATTGATGATGACCCTTGGCAATAAGTTTCCATTTCCAAAAACTGTCATACGCTGACGGTATCCGCGCCCCTGGACAGGCTATTGGCTGTTCTACAACACTTCAGTGGCGAAGTAGTGCCACAGCACCCCGGGCCAGAGCATAACCATTTGGGGGCATCACCATTGTTGTGATGTAGCAACGTTCGCGCGGTCGTACTGGCTGCCCGGTTGACACATATCAATATTCGAATTCATTGTCCGTGCCAGTTGTTACACTGAAGTTTGCATACTTCAAAAATGAGAATCGACGGGGCATGCTGGGGATGTCCCTGTTGATGTTGAACTTTGCTTGAAGGGTGGCGTTGCTTTCCCTGAGCCGTAGGCT